>JAIBAJ010000002.1 GCA_019695265.1 Bacteroidia bacterium
ACCTAGAAATGGCTGCACAAGCAAAAGAATTATCATTTTCAGAAAAAGAAATTACTCAATCCTTAGAAAAGTACTTTGGTTTCAAGAACTTTAAAGGTGAACAGTATGCTATAATCCAAAGTGTTTTACAAGGGAAAGATACCTTTGTAATTATGCCTACAGGAGGCGGTAAATCAATGTGTTATCAACTGCCTGCTATGATGTTGCCGGGAACAGCAATTATCATCTCACCACTTATTGCACTTATGAAGAATCAGGTGGATAGCATGCGTACTTTCGGAATGGAAGACGGTATTGCTCACTTCCTTAACTCTTCCTTGAATAAATCCGAAATTACTCAGGTAAAAGAAGATATTACCAAAGGCCTAACCAAATTACTCTATGTTGCACCTGAAAGCCTTACCAAAGAAGAGAATGTAGAGTTTTTGAAGGATGTGAAAATATCCTTTGTCGCTATCGATGAAGCCCATTGTATTTCTGAGTGGGGACATGATTTTCGCCCCGAATACCGACGTTTAAGACCTATTATTGAAGAAATTGGTGTGGTGCCTTTGATTGCACTTACCGCTACTGCAACTCCCAAAGTACAACAGGATATTCAGAAAAACCTTGGAATGCAAAAAGCCGATGTTTACAAGGCATCCTTTAATAGGGCTAACTTATATTATGAAGTACGCCCGAAAGGAAATGAAGTGGCCAAGGATATTATTAAGTACATTAAATCTCAAGCCGGTAAGTCAGGTATTGTGTATTGCCTTAGCCGTAAAAAGGTAGAGGAATTAGCAGATACCCTGGTTGTTAACGGTATTAGAGCTCTTCCTTATCACGCCGGATTAGAAGCTAAAACCCGTGCTCATAACCAAGATGCTTTCTTAATGGAAGAAGCCGAAGTAATCGTGGCAACCATCGCATTCGGAATGGGTATCGATAAACCGGACGTTCGTTTTGTAATTCACTACGACATCCCTAAAAGCTTAGAAGGCTATTATCAGGAAACCGGTCGAAGCGGCCGTGACGGAGGAGAAGGTAATTGCATCGCTTTCTACAGCTACGACGATATCCAGAAACTAGAAAAGTTTATGAAAGGTAAACCGGTTGCTGAACAAGAAATCGGTAAACAATTGCTTCAAGAAACAGTAACCTACGCCGAAAGCTCCGTTTGCAGAAGAAAACTTTTGCTCCATTACTTCGGTGAAATCTATGAACAGGAAAATTGCGGAAATTGCGATAATTGCCTTCACCCTAAAGAAAAATTCGAAGGTAAAGATGCTATTCAATTAGTATTGGATACGGTTGCTGCCGTTAAAGAGAAATTCAAAGACAAACACATTGCCAATGTAATTATGGGTGTTTCCAGCACTGCCATAAAACAATACAAGCACCACGAATTGGAATTGTATGGCGATGGTAGCGATGAAAGTGAAAAATACTGGATCTCAGTTATTCGCCAAGCCTTGGTGCATCGCCTCTTAGCTAAAGATATTGAAAACTATGGTTTGCTGAAGTTAACTCCGGAAGGCAATGCCTTTATGAAGAAACCTTACAGCATCATGCTTACCCGTGATAACGATTTCGAAAGCTCCGATGAAGAGGAAGATATTGTTGCAGGTGGGGCTCAAAAAGGTGGTGGAGGTGATGAAACACTCTTTAAGTTGCTTAAAGACCTTCGTAAAACTATTGCCAAAAACCAAAACCTTCCTCCTTTTGTCATTTTCCAGGATCCTTCCTTGGAGGATATGGCCATCCAATACCCAATTACACTCGAAGAACTTAAACAATGTTCCGGGGTTGGTACCGGTAAATCGCTGAAATTTGGAAAACCTTTTATCGAACTTATCGCCAAATATGTGGAAGAGAACGAAATCGTTCGTCCGATGGATATGGTGGTGAAAAGTGTGGTAAATAAATCCGGATTAAAAGTGTATATTATCCAAAGTATTGACCGTAAACTGGGATTGGAAGATATTGCTGAAGCTAAAGGTTTGGCTATCCCTGAATTGCTCGATGAGATTGAAAGCATCGTTTCTTCCGGTACCAAATTGGATTTGAATTATTTCATCAATGAAGTAATCGATGAAGATAAACAGGATGAAATTTTCGAATATTTCAATAGAGCCGAATCTGATAGCGCTACGAATGCACTAAAGGAATTGGGTGAAGATGAATATTCACTCGAAGAAATCCGCTTGATGCGAATCAAATTTATCTCGGAATTGGGTAACTAATTCTCCCAATTTTTGACCTAATACCATTTTGAAGACTTTTTTTTAAAGAATTTCTTCAAAATGGTATTTTTTTTCCCCAGATGCCCCAATTTTGCAACAAATTTATGGGTATGAGAAATCTGATTTTAGCCTGCATAATCAATACTTACCTGATTATTCTTGCAGGAAGTGTGGTGAGAGTTACCGGATCCGGAATGGGTTGCCCCGATTGGCCAAAATGCTTTGGGCAACTTGCCCCGCCAACTGATCCTGCCCAATTGCCCGCCAATTACAAGGAAATCTATTTCGAAAAACGAATTCAAAAAAATGAAAAACTAGCCAAAATCCTGAATTCTATTGGCGCTACTAACCTGGCTTTCCTTATTCAAACCGACCCAAGTATTAAAGTGGAAACCGATTTTAGTGTTTCAAAAGCATGGACCGAATATGTGAATCGACTATGTGGTGTTATGCTCGGTCCGCTTCTAATTGCTCTTTGTATTTGGAGTTATCGAAAACGGTCTGAATTTCAAGGTGTTTTTGGCTGGAGCCTGCTCGTTTTTGCTATCACCCTCTTTCAAGCCTGGTTTGGTTCCATTGTTGTTTCCACTAATATTTTACCCGGTATCTTAACCGTTCACATGGTTCTTTCATTTGTCATTTTTGGAATACTTCTTAAAATGTATGACCTGGTTAGCCCTAATCCTCAATTAACTTCTTCCTTCGTTAAATGGATTTGCTTCCTGGCTTTGGTTTTGTCATTCACCCAAGTAATGCTGGGTACCGAGGTTCGAAAACAAATCGACCAAATTTCCTACCTTTCCAATTACTTGCAACGGAATACCTGGATCGATCAATTGGATTGGAAGTTTTATGTGCATCGCTCCTTTTCTATCCTGGTACTGGCAACCAATACCTACTTGTTTTTTAAATTATCCCATGCTCGTACACTTCTTACCATTAGTTTGATGGTAGTATTGGTGGCTGAAATTCTTTCCGGTATGGTATTGGCTTATCTCAACGTCCCTATTTATATTCAACCTGTGCACTTGGTATTTGCCTGTTTAATGTTTGGTTTGCAAACCCTGCTGTATTTTAGATTAAAGCCTCAATTGTGATTTTTTAGGATTAGTCCCTGCATTCTTGTCTCGGCTTCTCCTAATTTTGGTAAGTGCTAAATTTTAAAATACTCGCAAATGAATTTTGGTGGTTCGGCTTAAAACAAGTGCTTTCCTGTATTTTTCCGGCATTTATTTTCTCCTTCCTTTCCCTAAGTAATTTTGTTCCTGTTTACCTTATTTTTAGGTACGATTTACTGCTTTTGGCCTGCATCGGAATGCAAATTTTTATGCTTAAATCCGGTCTTGAAACCCGCAACGAAATCCTGGTAATTTGTCTTTTCCATCTGCTGGGTTTGGCTATGGAACTTTTTAAGGTCTATAAAGGATCATGGAGCTATCCTGAATATGCTTATACCAAGTTTTTCAACGTTCCCTTGTATTCCGGTTTTATGTACGCCAGCGTTGCAAGTTATATGTGTCAGGCTTGGCGTCGTTTCAAACTTCAAATCGTAGATTCGCCTAATCGTTTCATTTCCATTGGTTTGGCTGCTGCAATTTACCTTAATTTCTTTACACACCATTTTTTCTACGACCTTAGGTTTATCCTTGCCGCCCTGGTATTTTTGGCATTTTTTCGTACTAAAGTCTTTTTTACGCCTTTCCAAAAACGCTTTTCCATGCCGGTTCCACTGTCGTTTTTTCTAATCGGCTTCTTTATTTGGATTGCCGAAAACATGGCAACGTTCTTGGGTGCCTGGAAATATGCTTACCAACACAAAAATTGGTCTATGGTAGATACCCAGAAAATTGGTTCCTGGATACTCATGTCAATTGTTAGTTATTTGATTGTGATGGAGTTAAAAGCATTCAAAACAAATGGTGAGGCAGTTAGTCGGTCCTGATTTGTTATTTTTGGATGCGGGCCCCCTCCGCCATAATAGTCGTTAATTTTCCCTTATTTTGGTTGGGCGTTCGGGTCACGCTATCGGCTGTAGTCCTCGTCCCCCTAGGCTATCGCCATAGGTGTCCTGTGGGCTACTTGCCTCTATCGTTGCCCGAGGTGCAAACCCAAAAAGTAGCTGTTGGTATGAATTTGTTGCTTGTCCCTTGCTGATTTTATAGGTTATTCAGGCCTGTAAAGATGACCTGTTTTTTTTCGTTTCTAGATTTGTGGAATCCTTGGCATCCGAGTGCAATCCGCAAATGGTCCTGTTTCATTTGGAATGTAATTGAATCGAAAGTATTCACCATGGCATTTCTACCTGTTTTGAAAAATTGATGCTACAAATTACGAAGTAACTCTCCGGCTAAAATTCATAAAGCCTCCATGGCAATTACTAATTAACAATCTTAAGCTATTGCCCGCTAAAATTGTGGAAAAATACCAAGGGGCTTCCCTCAAAAAACCCGGCACCTTGACCTATTTTTGTAGATACTAAAAACTCCAAATTTATGCTTAAAGACGATGCTTTAAAAGGTAAAACCGCATTCATTACAGGTGGCGGTACCGGTCTGGGACGCTCCATGGCCAAGAAATACTTGCAACTGGGTGCCAATGTTATAATTGCTAGCCGCAAATTGGAGGTAATTGAAAAAACTGCCCAGGAGCTTGCACAGGAAACCGGAGGAAATGTTTTAGGCTTGGCCTGTGATGTAAGAAAGTACGATGATATTGAAAAGGTACTGGCAGCAGGTATCGAAAAATTTGGACAAATTGATATTCTGGTGAACAATGCAGCCGGGAATTTTATTAGCCCAACCGAACGCCTCAGCCACCGGGCATTTGACACCATTGTGGATATTGTTTTAAAGGGGACCTATTACTGCACTTTGGCGATGGGTAAATATTGGATAGACAAAGGAATTAAGGGTACAGTGTTGAGCATTACTACTACCTATGCATGGACCGGTTCCGGGTATGTTGTTCCATCAGCATGCGGAAAAGCGGGTGTGCTAGCCATGAGTAGGTCATTGGCAAGTGAATGGGGGAAATACGGAATTAGATTAAATTGCATTGCTCCTGGGCCGTTTTATACAGAAGGTGCTTTCAATAGATTGTTTCCTAAAGAGGTAGCTGATATGGTAAATCCAATTGACCGGATTCCATTAGGAAGATTGGGAGATCATGAAGAATTAGCCAATTTGGCAGCCTACCTGGTTTCTGATTTCAGCGGATATATTACCGGAGAAGTGGTTACTATGGATGGTGGTGAATGGATAAATGGGGCAGGGGAGTTTAATTTCTTTCATAAAGTTCCAAACGAAATGTGGGATGTTCTTGAAAATGCAGTTCGCGGAGCAAACAAAAAGCAATAAGAAGAAAGATGAAACAGTACCACGATTTAATGCAACATGTGCTGGACCATGGAGTTCAGAAAATGGATAGAACAGGAACCGGAACTATCAGTGTGTTCGGATATCAAATGCGATTTGATTTAGAAGAAGGCTTTCCTCTGGTTACAACAAAAAAATTGCATTTACGAAGTATCATCCATGAGTTGCTTTGGTTTTTAAAAGGTGATTCCAACATTGCATATCTGAAAGAAAATGGAGTAAGTATTTGGGATGAATGGGCTGATGAAAATGGGAATTTAGGTCCGGTTTACGGGGTTCAGTGGAGAAGTTGGACCGGTGCAGACGGAAATACCATTGATCAAATCTCGCAAGTAGTTGATCAAATAAAACGAAATCCGGATAGCCGAAGGCTTATTGTTAGTGCTTGGAATGTAGCCGAAATTGAAAAGATGAAACTTCCTCCATGCCATGCTTTTTTTCAGTTTTATGTAGCAAATGGAAGATTGTCCTGTCAATTGTATCAACGTAGTGCCGATATTTTTTTAGGTGTGCCCTTTAATATAGCCTCCTATGCTATTCTAACCATGATGATGGCTCAGGTTTGTGGACTCAAACCAGGTGAGTTTGTTCATACCTTAGGCGATGCTCATTTGTATTCCAACCATCTGGAGCAAACCAAACTTCAATTATCCAGAACTCCTAAATCATTGCCTTTGCTTGAGATAAATCCCGATGTGAAGGATATTTTTGGGTTTAAGTTTGAAGATTTTGTTTTAAAAAATTACGAACCTTATCCTCATATTAAGGCTGCAGTTGCTGTTTAATTTAAAGCATTTGGTCCTTCGCAAAAAAGCAAATCAAGCCCGCTAAGGTTTGAAATAAAACCAAGCCGATCAGAAAAAGGTTGAAAATAGGAGGGAAGTTGAACTTGCATACTTCCATCGAATGCATAATTACGTAAATCGGTGAAATCTGCACCATAATCGGCTAAGTAATTTGGACTTATTTCATAGGAAAATGGATGTTTAAAACCTTTTTCCAAAAAACTAAGGGCCTTTAAAGAAAATTGTACCAAATTCTGTTCTTGAGAAAATAGGAGATTTTGTAGCCCCGGTTCGTAAAATTCAAAATAGGGACTGTTTTTATAGGCAGATACTAAGGTTTTAAGATGGATCTGAGGCCAATTTTCCCGGTAATGTATCGACATTTCTGATAGTTTTCGGTGGTTTTTGCTTCCTTCTACAGGAACTGTTAACCGAAGTTTACCATTGGATGTGGCAATTTCGTAGCGATTTCTAAAAGTTTGTTTTTGAAAATATTCACCCGAACATAGTATGACCTTTTCTGCTGATTGCAACAGCAGTATATATTCAATAGGTGGAAATAGAAAAATGGGGAGTACTACTTTCATGGCATTTCGGGACAAAGTTGTTAAGAAAATGCTTACACTTTCAGGTTGTCCTGTAGGTTTGTATTTTAAATTTGCCCTTGATGATTATTTCTCCCGAATTGAAATTTGCCTTAACGGCCATTGGAATTACACTTGGTTTGTATGTTGTTGGTTTGGTGCATTCTTTCTTGGTTTTGTATACTCCCTTATTTAGTAAGAATCGGATACAGGAAAAACCATACAAGGATGGAATATTGTGGAAGAGGTTGCCCTTGATTTCACTGAACATATTCCTCTTATGTTTGGTAACCTTGGTAGGTTTGTATTTTGGTTATGACTTTTTTGATCACACAGGTTCATATCCAATATGGTTAGGTGTCGCTCAGTTTTTTTTGGTCGTTTTCTTTGATGACTTGTATTTCTTTTTCCTGCACAAATTTTTGCATGAAAACAAATGGGCTTTGCACAAAATCCATGGTGTTCATCATCAAGCAATTATGCCATTCCCTTTGGAATTTATTTATGTGCACCCTGCTGAATGGTTCTTAGGTTCCTTTGGTCCATTCATTGGCGTGTTAATTTGCAAACTGGCTGGGTATCCGATCGGAGAAGCTGCTTTTTTGTTTTATGCCTTTTTCAGAAATTTGCATGAACTGGATATTCATTCCGGAGTAAAATCGTGGTTTTTTAAATGGATTCCGCTTATGGCACCGGCCGAACACCATGATTTGCACCATAGCCGCCCTTTCGGAAATTATGCTTCCATGTTTGTGCTTTGGGATAAAGTATTTGGTACTGAAGTAAAGCCGGAAGAAGTAAAGAAAGGAAACCGTGTAAAATGAAAAAAATCGGCTCTTAAGCCGATTTTTTTCTACCTAATTGGCCTGTACAAGTTTAGAAAATATCCACAATCTTGATGTCTTTGCCATTAAAGTTGGCAGTTTCACCTTTTCGTTTTCCTGATAATACTTTAAATAAGGGGGTTTGCATGCTGATGGCGAAAAAGTCCTCTCCATTTACATTTACCCTTCCTAAACTAACAGTGACAAACAGTTTTTGACTTTCCGTAAAAACAACGCTTCCAAATTGAACTTGAGTATCAGTTTTGTTTGGGTCAACTCTTCTCAAAATTTGCAAATCATTGCTAGTCACTTGAAACTGTCGGGTAAATACTTCCCTTTTGTTTTGCATTTCTTCCCGAAATGAATCCATGTTTTCTTCTGCACCGCCATCATGGTCATTCGCAATACGCTCAGCCTCGTCAATTTCATCTTTTAAGGTTTGAAGATGATTGGTTTGAATACTAATACATGTTTCCAACAATCGCTTCTTTAATTCTACTTTATCCATTCTATATCTTTCCGAAAAAATTAAGGCCGCAAAATTATTAGGAATCTCTTGTAGTTGCCATGTTGTTTAAAAATATTCTAAACTTGATGGTAGTGACTTGATTGTAAGGTTAATAGTCTTAATCCGGACACTTTTTGCAGCGTTTTCCCTTTTTATAGCTTTTGCAACATTTTTTCTTTTTAAAGCAATTTTCCCAATTGCAAACAGAGATAAGAACCGGTTTTGGTAAAACACCGGGCTCCATCTCCACCAAGGTATGTTGTTGCAAATTCATACCACAAAGATAATTATTTAGAATTATTTTAAATAAGAAAGTGCTAACAACTTGTAGGTATTTTATTTTCTATAATCCGGTCTGTGCGGTTGGAACAAAACTGTAATTTTGGACAAACTTAAGCGGAATGGATCCCAAAGCTAGGATAGATCAACTTAGTTCCGATTTGGAACAACACAATTATAATTACTATGTTTTGGATAACCCAACCATCAGTGATTTGGAGTTTGATAAATTGTTAGAAGAACTGATTTTGCTCGAAAGGGCCTACCCTGAATTTGCCCATCCCAATTCTCCAACCCAACGCGTAGGAGGTCAGGTGACCAAGGAGTTTGCATCCATAAAGCACCGTTACCCTATGTTGTCATTAGGAAATACCTACAATATGGAGGAGATTGCAGAGTTTGAGGATAGAATAAGAAAGGTGATTCAAGGCAATTTGGAATATGTTTGCGAACTGAAGTTTGATGGAGTAGCCATTGGTATTACTTATAGAGATGGTCAACTGGTGCAGGCTGTAACTCGTGGAGATGGAGAAAAAGGGGATGATATTACCACCAACGTCAAAACCATTCGCTCCATTCCACTGCAATTGAAGGGCAACGATTGGCCTAAGGAGTTTGAAATGCGTGGTGAGATTTTTATGCCATTAAGGTCCTTTGAAAGAATCAACATGGAACGGGAAGATATTGGAGAGCCTCCATTGGCAAACCCACGAAATGCTGCATCTGGAACAATGAAAATGCAAGATAGTTCAGTAGTAGCTAAACGTAATTTGGATTGTTTTTTATATGCAATGCTAGGTGAGCAATTGCCATTTGATACACATTACCAGAATCTCCAAAAGGCCAAAGAATGGGGTTTTAAAATATCCGAACATACCAAGATTTGTAATGGATTAGGGGATATTCAATCCTATATACAACATTGGGATAAAGAAAGAAGCAAATTAGGATATGATACGGATGGTATTGTTATCAAAGTGAATGACTTTAGTTACCAACGACAACTTGGATTTACTGCAAAATCTCCTCGTTGGGCTGTAGCTTATAAGTTTAAGGCTGAGCAGGTTTGTACCCGGTTGGAAGGTATTTCTTTTCAGGTAGGTAGAACCGGTGCAATTACCCCGGTGGCTAATTTAAAACCTGTGCAGTTAGCCGGAACTACCGTTAAGCGAGCTTCTTTGCATAATGCAGATCAGATACAAAAGCTAGATATTCGTCTTGGAGATTGGGTTTTCGTTGAAAAGGGTGGTGAGATTATTCCGAAAATTGTTGGGGTGGAACTTGGAAAGCGTGATATGTTTGTTAGTGAACCATTGCAATATATTACTCATTGCCCGGAATGTGGAACGGAACTAATCAGGAAGGAAGGTGAAGCACAGCATTATTGCCCGAATGAATGGCATTGTCCTCCTCAAATAAAAGGTAAAATGGTTCATTTTATTGGAAGAAAAGCAATGAACATTGATGGAATGGGGGAAGAAACAATTGAGCAGTTATTTGAGGCTGGATTATTGAAAAATTGTGCTGATATTTATTCTCTTCAAGCCTCTATGTTGTTGGGTCTGGATCGGTTCGCCGAGAAATCAATAAACAACCTCTTGGCAGGTATTCAGGCATCAAAAGCGGTTCCATTTGAGCGGGTATTGTTTGCTTTGGGAATCCGTTTTGTAGGTGAAACAGTGGCCAAAAAACTAGCCGGACATTTTGGCTCTCTCGAAGCAATTCAACAGGCAAATCCGGAAGAATTGTTGAGCGCAGAGGAAATCGGAGATAAAATTGCCGAAAGTGTTCAAGCTTTTTTTGCAAATGCCGAGAATATGGAAGTTGTTCGTCGGCTTCAGGAGGCAGGTCTCCAGTTTGCAATAGATCCTGCAACTAAGATGAAATTAAGTTCAACCTTGGATGGTAAGACCTTTGTTGTTTCCGGGGTTTTTGCCAATTATTCAAGAGATGCAATTAAAGAACTGATAGAAAAACATGGTGGGAAAAATGTAGGAAGTGTGTCTGCTAAAACATCTTTTCTATTAGCTGGTGAAAATATGGGGCCTGAAAAAAGGAAGAAGGCCGAAAAATTAGGTGTGCCAATACTTTCAGAAGAAGAATTTATTCAAATGCTGCAATAGGGGGGGGGGAATTAATTGTTTCTTTTAACTAATCAATGACTTATTTGATTAGTTTAATACCTCCGGCATAAAACCGTTGTTTCCCATTGGCATCCCTCAGGAAAATGTCGTAAATATAATTTCCTTGTTCTGCTTCTTCGCCGGTATCTAAAATGGTACCCATCCAGGCTTCATCAAAGTTCTTCGTACGGAAAACCCTGTTTCCTTTTCGATCATAGATTTTCATTTCATATTCTCGTACACCGATTCCTTTAGGTTTAAAGCCATCATTTATTCCATCGGGGTCATGAGGAGTAAAGGTATTTGGAATGTAAATGGCAAAGAAAGCTTCAACTGCAATTTTTTGAGTTACCTGGTCTACACAGCCTCCTTCATTGGAGGCTATTAAAGTAATATAGTAAACACCTGTATCCTGAAAGGTATAATCAGGATTTTCAACAGTGATGGAATCCCCATCAATTAACCAAGTATAAATACTCGCGTCAATAGATTGATTGGTAAATAAAACATAGGGATCCAACATGTTTACATTGTAATAGCTAGGTTGAAAACTAGCTATTGGAATTGGAAATGCGTGAATAAAACTATCCAAACTAAGGGTGTCCTTGCAACCTAAATTAGAGGTGGCTATAAGAGAGGGAGTATAATAACCTGGATTTTCATAAACATGAAAAGCATTTGGGTCATAGGAAGGGGAACCTTCTCCAAAATTCCATTCTAATAAGGTGATTGATCCGGAAGAGATAGTACTTAAATCGGTAAATGTAATTGGCAATGGAACACAACCCATATTGGTATCTAATTCAAAAAGAGCAACAGGATTGGGGTTCATATTAACCTGAATGGTAGTGGATGCCGGAGTAGTGCCACATCCATCTGAAACACTAACATTAATTGTAGCCGGTGCAGTAACCGGAAAAGGAAATGGACCTGAACCCGGGCCCAAATTATTATCCCAGGTATAGGTGTAATTCCCATCTCCTCCTTGAGCCAAAGCCTCCACCCAAGCCGTATCAAATTCACAGGCAGATAATGGACTAATAGCGGAAATTGTTAATGGTAAATTTACATCTACAGTAATACTTTGAGCCTGACTGGTGCAGGTGCCATCACTGGCTTGCACAGAATAGGTTGTAGTAACAACCGGATTAACAGTGTAAGGGCTTCCAGTTCCGCCATCATCCCAAGTGTAGGTTAATGGTGGCATTCCGGTACCTGGAGTTACCACTAAATCAGCACTCTGACCAACACAAATTGGAGCAGTTACACTGGAAGCAACACTGAAAACCAAGGGAGCAGGTTCATTGATTGGAATGGTTTGAATGGCCGTACATCCTTTTGAGTCAACCAAAGTAGCATTGTAAATTCCGGCGGGTAAGGTGTTTACTACTAATCCGGAAGCTGTACCTGGCGACCAATTGCATTGGTAGGGAGGAGTACCTCCGTTGGCGAGTAAGGTAGCACCCCCATCTGCATATCCATTGCAGGAAGCATCGTTTACAAAACCGGATATGCTTAAGGTTAATACGGAAGGTTCATTTATTACATCGTTGTCAGTCAATGTGCAACCTGAGGCATCGGTGACGATAACATTGACTGGCCCTGCAGGTTGACTAGTTATTGAATTTCCTGTTTGTCCGCCTCCCCATTGATACGAATAAGGAAAGGAACCACCAATAACCTGAACAATTGCTGCACCGCTCGATTGTCCATTGCAATTTGCATCAGTAACTACAATGTTAACAGACATTGCAGGTGGTTCAGTAAAAGTGAAATTGAAAATAGCAGATGGACACCCACTGGCATCACTGACTGTACATGATATGGTACCCGGACCAAAACCTGTAGCAGTAGCTGTAGATTGTCCGTCAGACCAATTGTAAACTACAGGTGGCACTTGGTTGCTTACTGTAATGGTAGCTGTTCCATCGTTAGATCCATTGCAGGTAATATCGGTATAACTGGTTGCGATGGTTAATCCACCGGTATTTGTAATTGAAACATTAGCTGTTGCAACACAACCAAATGCATCAGTTACTGTAACATCATTGTTTCCGGCAATTAACTGAGTGGCGGTGGCATTCGATTCCGCACTCGGACTCCAAACATAGGTATAAGGTCCGGTACCGCCCGAAGGAGAGGCTGTTCCGGAGCCTTGAGTGCCTGCACAGCTAATGTTTGTTACATTGGTTATTTGAACAAATAATGGATTGCTAGAACCTTGAATTACAATAGAAAGTGATTGGGAATTTAAATTAGCATCTACAACTGTAATGGAGTAATTTCCTGGTGGCAGGTTGGTATAAACTTGGGTGTTTCCATCCGCATTTAATACTTCCTGCTGTCCGGTATAAGGTCCATTGTTCCAGGAAAAAGTGTAAGGGGCAGTTCCATTGGTAATGGTAAAAACGGCATCTCCATCTTGTAAACCAAAACAAGTTTCATTATGCGAAACTGCTGATACTTGTAATTGTCCGAAACCAAAGCTGGGTGCAAATACAAGAAAGGCCAGGATAAGTAGAATATGGGTTGAATTTCTGATTGGATTCATACCTGTTTTTATGCCTTTTTCTTGGGTTTAGGAGGCGAAGATAAGCAAAAGGAGAGATTTTCCTGGGGTTATCAAAGAAAATCATAAAATCCTTTTAATCCATTATTTTTGTTTTGACTGATAATGGAGCAACCCAAAAATAACCTAAAGCTCCATTGTTTAAATTGGAAGGAATATTGGCTGGTGGTCCATCCCAAGGACTATCGCCTCTCCAATAAGTTTCTAATAAAATGGAACGTAGATATTCATAATAGTTTTCAGTAATGGTATACCCGTAAATGGAAACCGTGTCACCACTATGAATATATTGTTTATCAATGTTGTAAATAGGATATCCCGGAATGTATGCCCCATCAATTCCTTTATCGTCTAAAAAATAGACGTTTTTTAAAGTGTCTGTAAATCCAAATGAACCGTTTAATTTAACCTTCCACATGTAAAAATTTCTTACACCGGGAACTTCTTGTCCCCAAACCGAGAGGGTATAGCTGCTATCTACCTTGTTTTCGAAGGGAATGGGTTTAAATTGTTGTTTTAGGTCAACGCTATCGAGCCGGGCTCCTGTTTGCAATGTCTCTGAGGCTTTGTACTCTTGACCTTCCGATTGGATGATAAGGGTATAGGTTAGTCCGGGCAATGCCTGAAAAATGCTATCAGACAAGTATGTACCTGGTTCGTTGGGGTTTTCTGTATAATTCCAGGTATTGGTTCCGTCGCTTACTTGTACAATTGCATTACTGACCACCGGCGGATGTGAATTGGAGAAATAGGATGCTGTTTTGGATAATTTTACCCGATGGTGAATTAGTTCGGAAGTTACAGAACCATCCACCACGAGATGAACATTGGTATCACTTACATCAAAGTCGATGACCTTGGTACAGGAAGAGGAAGACAATACCAAAATTATCCAACTTAGTATATGCCAATTCAAAACAAATTTAAATGGAGTTTTCATTAGAATTGAATATTGTAAGAGATGGAAGGAATTATCACAAAATAATAAGTCATAACGGCCTCCGTTTTCAAAGGATCTGTTTCGCTTTGTTTGAAGTTTATCATAAAAGCATTTTTTCGGTTATAAACATTGTAAATTCCAAAGACCCAATTGCTTTTCCATTTGCGTTTTGGTTTTTCCTTGCTATAAAGAGTTGCTGCAATATCCAATCGGTGATAATCAGGCATTCGGGCTCCGTTTCGTTCAGTAAATACCGGTACTTGAGTTCCTTGGTACTCAAACCTTCCGGCAGGTGCAGTCAGAGGTGCACCGGTGTAATAGATGAAGGTAGCTGAAACATCCCAACGATTATTGATGGCATATGTTCCTACGAAGGTGAAATTATGTGGACGATCATTGCTAGCTGCATAAGCCTGGCCATTGTTTATACCCGGGGTAGTTCGCTGTATTCTGGACAAGGTATAAGCAATCCAACCGTTTAATTTTCCTGTTTGTTTTCTAATCATCACTTCCAATCCCATTGCTTTTCCCGATCCTCTTCGTAATTCACCTTCAAACAAAGGATTTAGAAAAACATCGGCATGATCTTTAAAATCCAAGGTATTGTGAAGCCATTTGTAATAGGCTTCTACTGAAACTTCAAACATATTTTCTTTGAAGTTTCTAAAATAACCTATGGCAATTTGATCTGCTATTTGAGGTTTAACATTCGGAGTTGCGGGGAACCAGGTATCTAATGGTGAAGCATTTGCTGCCACACTGGCTACCTGTATGTATTGTCGGGTTCGATTATAACTAGCCTTAAATGCATCCTTATCGGTTATACTGATTCGTCCTGAAAAGCGAGGTTCAAAACCATGCCAGGTATTGTAAAAGGAGCCTTTGTCGAAAGTTTTTAGTCCGGTTGTGTCATAATTAGAATCGAATTGGTAACTTCCTCCAGGGCCAATGTTGGTAAAGAAGCTGTACCGCAAACCATAAGTTAATTCAATGCGGCTTCCAATGCGCTGTTCATTGCTCAAATAAACAGCATTTTCCCAGGCATACAGATTGGGGAAATCAATGGGTTCACTCATAGCAGTATTGATATCTCTGGGCTCTACATGAGCAGGTTTGAAGGTGTGAAATATGCTGTGATAACCAAATTTAATCGTATTTCTTGGGTTTGAAAACAAGGTAAGGTCATATTTCAATCCTCCATCAATAATTTTAGATGTCCATTCAAAGGCCTGAGTTCCCGTTGGGACCGAAATAACATAATTGAAATTGGAATAAATCAGAGTTAGATTGCTAAATAGCTTGGATGAAAAAATATGATTCCAGCGAGCTGTTGCAGTGGCATTTCCCCAACCCAAAAGAAATAAATCTCCTACTTTAAATTTATCCCTTCCAAAATATCCTGAAAGAAAAACCTTGTTATGGTCGTTGATTTGATAATTTACCTTGGCATTAAGATCATAAAAATAAAGGATACTGTTTTTTAATTCTTTATCGCTTGAAAATTTGAGGAAAATATCAGCATAATTTCGTCGGCCCGAAACAATAAAACTAGCCTTATCTTTTTTAATTGGACCTTCAATGGTTAAACGGCTTGAGAGAGTTCCTATTCCAGCCGATACCACATATTTTTTGGAATTACCTTCCTTCATTCTAACATCCAATACTGAACTTAATCTGCCACCAAATTGGGAGGGTATTCCTCCTTTGTAAAGTTGAGCATCACGAATTGCATCCTGATTAAACACAGAAAAGAAACCCATTAAATGTGAGGCGTTGTAAACCGGCGCTTCATCTAAAAGAATCAGGTTTTGATCAAAACCTCCGCCTCGAACGAAGAAACCGGCAGATCCTTCACCTCCGGTTTGAACACCCGGTAAAAGTTGAATAGCTTTTATTACATCCACTTCTCCCATAAGTGCCGGGATTTTTTTGATAGTTTCCATTTTTAGCATGGTTGAACTCATGCCTGATGAGGAAATATTTTGGTCGGTTTTTTCTGCACTTACCTGAATTTCTTGCAGTTGCTTGGTGGCAGGAAAAAGTTCCAGGTTTATTTCAATGTTTTTATCCAGGTTTACAATCGTATCCTTAGATAAATAACCGGTATAGGAAAAGGTAAGATTATAGCTCCCCGAAGGAAGTGTAAGGGAATAGAAACCATAAATATTGGAGGCGGTTCCAGTTTTAAGTTCTTTTACAAATAAGGTGGCTCCAATTAATACTTCACCCGATTTGCCATCTTTCAGGGTACCACTAAGGGTTGATTTTTGCCCAAGGCTCCATTCAACGTGAATAATAAATACGAAAAAAAGTAGTAGAAAGCCTTTGTTTGTCACAGATTTTTAGTGTTTGACAAAAATAATAGCCCAATTCAAAGTGCCAAGTTTCTTTGAAAATAAATTTTATCCGGAACGCTTGTCAATTCTGTGAAAGGTGATTTTTTGGGGGTACTAGTCGGGTAGGGATAGAGGCAAGTAGCCCACAGGAGCATGCAGCGCCGAACCCTTTCGGTGCTGCATGCGACGAGGACTACAGCCGATAGCCCGACCATTCGCCTTTGTCAATCAAGGATAAGCAAGCCATTTTGTAGCGAATGGGACCCGCCAAAACAGAAACAATCAAATGAAAATAATTCTGAAACATTGGATTGGTTACTTTTGCATCAATATGAATGAATGATTAATCGGATGATTGAACGAATGAATGTTAGGCAGTGGGCAAGTCTTTTTGTGATGTTTTTGGTCTTTGTATTAATGGCTAATTTTGCTGCTGAAGGACAAGAGTATAATTTTTATTATGGCACTTTGCATGCCCATTCCGGATATTCGGATGGAAATAAAGATTCGTTGGAATCCGGAATTTATAAGCCTTACGACGATTTTCTATATGCCAGGGAGTCTCAAAATTTTGACTTTCTAGGAATTTCGGAACATAATCACCTGGCCGCAGGTTTAGTATTGCCCAATTACCATTTGGGTTTGCAAGAAGCCAATTTGGCTAATTTGGATGGGGAATTCGTTTGTTTGTTTGGTATGGAGTGGGGTGTAATTAATTCAGGAGGACACCTTATAGTGTATGGTTTTGATTCCTTAGTTGGCTGGGATCCAGGTAATTATGATATTTACAATGCAGAGACTGATTACCAGGGCTTGTTTGAAAAAATAGCCCAACGCAATCAAACCTTTGCCTATTTGGCTCATCCTCAATCTACAGATTATGATAGTTTGTTTTTTAAACCATATGATAGTATTATTGATAAAGCAATAACTGCCATCCCTTTTCGAAGTGGTCCTGCTTTTAGTACCAGCGTGAATTATGATGACCCGGCCAATGGCACCTATTTAAGTAAGTTTCAAACCGCCCTTTCTAAAGGTTATCATGTTGGAATTTGTATGGATCATGATACTCATAATACTGTTTTTGGACGTTCTCAGGCAGGCAGAACAGGGGTAATTGCCAGGGAATTGACTCAAGGTTCTATCTTAAATGCCTATCATGAAATGAATATTTTTGCTTCCGATGACTGGAATGCACAGGTTGATTTTAGGATAAATAATAAAATAATGGGCTCTGTTTTTTCTGGCCAAGGTCAACCTGAAGTGACAGTGAATTACCTCGACCCTGATGGGGAAGGAATTACCCAAATGTGGCTTTATGATGGAACCCCAGGCAGCGGACTTCCTCCCAATTTGGTTTATACTATTTATCAAAATCAAAGTTTTTCATTTACGCCTAATTTGAACGATGGAGAGACAAAATATTATTACGTAAAGGTTCAACAAACGGATGGAGACCAAATGTATACCTCACCCATTTGGTACACAAGAGACGATGATTTAGGTGAGAAGGAAACCAATAATTTACCTGTATTACAGGTGAAATCCGGAATTACAGGTGATTGGGTAAATATTAACCTACATTCCAATGGAAATTTCAACGGGGAGTTAAAGTTGGTTAACCTGAATGGTCAACAGGTTTTTACGGAGAAATTACCTTCAACCGGTATTTACTCTAAAAATTTTACCAGACAGATGCTGGGTTCGGGTTTGTTTGTAGTTTACCTAAGCAGTGCGGAAGGTGTTACGATTAGTAGGAAGTTTGTAATAGAATAGGTAGTTGCTAAAGATTGGAATTTTCTAAACCCTAAGATATTTGGAAAATTATAGCTGACCGGATTACAAAAAAAGGAGCGAACCAGGAAAAAACAGGAAAATCTTGTTGGGTTCTACTTCAATTGGAATGGGAAATTGAATTGTACTTTTTCGTCCGTAACAGGAATCAACCTTTTTCTGATCAACCCAAAATTGTCATTAGAAATTTTAAACTACGTTTCGAGACAAGTGTTAGTAAGGTTTTCAAGTAATTTTAAATGGTAAGAAAACCTAACTAACACTAGCTCGGGGTTAACCCGAATCTACCCAAATCCAACCGCACTTGTCATTTGTTCACTTCGTTTCAAATGATAATTTCGGGATCAATTTGGAATTATCAAAAATCAGAATTTCGACTTGATTCGAAAAAGGAATCTATTTGTAAGTGTTTACCTTTTGAAGCAGCTACGGCCAATTGGTCACAACGGTTGTTTTCTACATTACTGGCATGTCCTTTCACCCAATGGTATTGGATTTGATGCTGTTTGTTGATTTTGTAAAACCTTACCCATAAATCCGGATTTTTTACATTAACAAAGTTCTTTTTTATCCAATTGTTAAGCCATCCCTTGGTTATTGCATCAATAACATATTTACTATCGGAATATAAATGGCCGTAAGTATTGGGCTTAGTTATGCTTTCCAAAGCGACAATAACAGCAAGTAATTCCATGCGATTATTGGTTGTAAGTCGATAGCCTTGGGATATTTCTTTGCGATGATGCGCAAACTTCATGACTAATCCAAACCCTCCGGGGCCAGGATTTCCGGATGCGGCGCCGTCGGTATAAATTTCTAAAACAGGTTGATTCAAAACTGGAAATTAAGTAGTCAAAGGTAAAATTCTAACCCATGTTCTTGCGGAGAATTACTTTCATACATTCCCTCATGATGGCCATGTGTGCAATGGAATGAAATGGGTTTTCCTGTTTTAGGATGGTAAGAACTTTTTTTTCATCGAGGTCAAGAATATACATAAACCGAAAAAAGCGTTGACTGTCTTTTTCCAAGTAGGAGGCCAGAATTTTAGCCAAAAGCTCTGTTAAACTTTCCAAGGCATTTTCAGGTTCATAGCTTATTTGTCCGTCCCAACCCATTTTTTGCAAATCTTTTTGAAGCTGATTCTTCGTGTCTTCAATCAATTGCAAATCAGAATATAGTAAAATTCCGAGTTGATCCGGAGTGGGGTGAATAGGCTTCATTCTTATTGAATAAGGATAACCTTTCCCATGTAGTGGTGTTTGCGTCTAAATTGCACATCTATGCAATCGATGCGGTAAGAGTAAACTCCTTGGGGGGCTCTTTGATCAGTTCCTGCAATTTTACCATCCCATCCAATGTCCAGCGATTTGCTCCGAAACAATTCCATACCCCAGCGATCGAAAATTCGCATTTCATATCCTTCTTCTAGAACACCGGTTCCTTTGGGTTTAAAAACAGTGTTCTTATTGTCTATGGCTCCTGTAAAAGCGTTGGGGATGTAGAAGGTAAATTCTGTTGAAAGGCATACTTCGATGGTTGTTGTATCAGAGCACCGGCCGGTATCTGAGGCAACTAGTTGGATATAAACACAATCATTGCCATCAGGAAAGGACGTAATTGGATTTTCATCTGTTGAATTCCAACCCGTTGGTGCCATGTTCCAGGCAAAAGTAGTGGCATTCATTGACCTGTTTTCTAAATAAATACTTTCACCTGCATTGGTTAAATAATCAGGTGAATAAACAAAGGAGGCAGTGGGACCCGGGGTTACATGCACCAAATTTACTTTTTGGTTTATTCCCAAACAACCATTTAAATCCATTGCGGTTAAAGTGACGGAATAATATCCTTCATTACTAAAACAATGGGTAATTGTATCACAGGAATTGGCTGAAGTTCCATCACCAAAATCCCAGGTACAGGTGCCGGTGCTGGATGAAGTGTTAGTAAATTGAATACAAAGAGGAGCACAGCCTGTTAAGTTTGAACTTGCAAATGCAGGAGAAATACCCGGAACAATATCTAAAAGCAAAGAATCGGTTGATTGACAGCCTTGATTATTGGTTGCGCTTATGTAATAATAAGTTGGTATGGTAGGTGAAACTGTTATGGTATTTCCGGTAATTCCTCCGGGTGTCCAGGTAAATTGCAGGTTTTGATTGAAGTTGTCTATTGCATACAAGGTGGCTGTTTTGCCATTGCACATGCTGGTATCCGGGGTGTGACTAAATTGAATTGGAGCTGCCAAATCAACCTGAATAGTGGCAGGTCCTGCGTTACACCCGGTTGCATCTGTAGCAGAAACTGTATATGTGGTATTGGTAGCCGGACTAACCGTAATACTAGCGCTGGTTTCACCGCCCGGATTCCATGAAAAACTATATGGACCTGTTCCTCCAACCACCTGTGCTGATAATTGAACTGAACTTCCAAGGCATAGGATGGTATCTGAGCTGGTGTTTATAGTAAGGGAGCTTCCGGAGGTGATGCTTGTATTGCCAGTGGCTGTGCATCCATTGTTATCGGTTACATCAACCGTGTAATTTCCTGCTATCAAATTGGTTGCAGTTGCGGTATTTTGAGCTGGAGTGGTATTCCAAACATAACTGTATGGTGAACTTCCTCCCGAAACAGTTGCCGTGGCAGAGCCTAATCCTCCGCAACCTGCCTGGGTAGGGGTAATGCTTAAACTAATCGGGGTAGGATCAGTTAGCTGAACCGGCAAAGTCAAAGTACATCCATTGTTGTCTGTTATGGTTACAGAATTAGCTCCACCGGGCAGTTGGTTGGCATTGGAATTCGTTTCTCCGCTACTCCATGAAAAACTAAATGGACTTGCACCATTGGTCGGATTGGCTTGGGCACTTCCATCAGATAAGCCAGGACAAGATGGATTTTGAATATTTATCACATTACCTCCGATTACCTGTACCGTTTTCGAAATGGTTCCGGGTGGATTGCAAGGTCCACCGGAAAGTGTGGCTGTTACGGTATAGGTTCCGGGTGCCGAAAAAGTATGGCTGGGATTGATAGCCGTGGAGGTATTAGATCCCGAACTCGGATCCCCAAAGTCCCAACTCCACGATTGGGCTGCTGTGCAAGGTGTGTTGCCTAAAAACGAAAAAGCATTGCCTGCCCCACAGGTATAAGTGAAATCAGGTTGAATTACCGCCCCTTCCGAGATGGTTATATCGTCAATGGCCAAGCCATCGTAAGCATTGCACGACGATCCTGAACCAAAAGTAAACCGAAGAAGAACATTGGGTTGATTAGCCAAACCGGTTAAACAATGTTTGGCCAAAACCCAGGTTCCGCTTCCTCCGCCTCCCAGGCAACTTCCTGAGTTTGCTTGGATATTTCCCGACCAACCATGGCGAACGGTTATCCAGGCAGGACTTCCCAAATAGGTTATCGGATCGTAATTGAACCAATTATCGGTATTGCAGTCTACCGCATCGCCAAAAGCTCCAACATTGACCCAGGTTACTCCTCCATCAATAGACGATTGCAAGTTTCCACCATCAAATTTTTTTTCGGTTTCCCAAAAGATTTGAAATGAAATAAAAGGATAATTCAGTGTAGAAAAGTCGAAGCAGGAACTCGTTATAGTTGAATGTTCCGAATTATTGTAGGAAGACCCGGTAAGTCCACCTGTAGTCCAGCAATTTTGTCCACTCGCTGCTCCGGTAATCACGGGTTTGTTAGGCGTTCCGTAGGTCCAGGAGGAGTTGGTGCCTCCATTGGACCAAATGCCCGGTCCTGATTCAAAATCTTCAAAATATGGGTAACTGTTTACGGTGCATTGTGCTGCAGTCTTGCCTTTAAACCCTATTGAAAATGCGAATACAAAGCTTAAAATGAGATAAGGATTTAACGAAGGTCTGCCCAACCACTTTCCAAATAGAAGGTACAGATGGCTATATTTTAACCAATTGTAATATGGATGGCGAATTCTTATCAAAACTGTCAACCAACAAAGGTAGAGCAAATACAGGCCTGATTATTTCCTCAAGCTTAAGCTTAAATTATAGAATTGTTTACATCTAAACCGGACCATTTCTTGCCTCTATTGTTTGATTTTTTGGCGGGCCCCCTTCGCCCAACAAGCATTTTACAACGGACAATTTATTCTGCTTGGGCGTTCGGGTCACGCTTTCGGCGGTAGTCCTCGTCCCCCGAGGCTAAAGCCGTCGGGGAACTGTGGGCTACACTGCCTCAATCGTTGCCCGAGCGCTTCGAACCGAGCTTAGCCAATTATTTAACAGTCAGTTTTTCAGCACAACAAGTACTTTAAAACCCTGCCAACCTAAGAGTAAGAGAGGAAATCAAGATTGAAAATAATCTATTTTTCTTTCACCTCCAACCTGCTTACTATTTGCTGACCTTCAATATGGCTTTCGATAATTTCTTGAATATCCTTCACTTGCACCCCACCATAAAAAACTGCATCGGGATAAATGGCAACCATAGGGCCTTTTTCGCAAACATCTAAACAGCCACATTTTTGAGCTCGAACCGAAATAGGTAGCTTTTTATGGTTTAGCTGTCTTTTAAATTCCTGAACCAATGCAAGTCCTTCCTGTTCACCACAACTGGGTCTGGTGCCCGGAACACGTTGATTCGTACAAATGAAAATATGTTTATCGTAAATCATAACTTAATTTTATGCCGAATACCTAACCACAGCGCTGTGCAAAGGGCCATTTACCGGCGGATTGAATTTAATAAGTTCCACATCAATTCTAAAAACCCAAGGGAAAATTCTCCTTAAATGATCATGAATTCGCTTGGCAACGTTTTCAATTAATTTGGATCGTTGTTCCATTTCCAATTTAACAACGGTATAAACTGTTACATAATCAACCGTTTTGCTTAAATCATCTGCTTCAGCTGCTTCCTCAAAATCTAGTTGAAAATGCACATTTACCTCAAACTCCTGCCCGATAATAGCTTCCTGATCCAAACAACCATGGTAGGCAAAGGTCTTAATTCCCAAAACGGAAATGGAATGTTGTCCCATTAGGCAGGTATTGGAAGGCTTATACCTTTTTGTAAACGATTCAAAACTTCAGTTTTACCTAAGGTGGCAACCAATTCGAATAATTGAGGGCCTCCACCTACACCGGAAACCAACACCCGGAACAACTGCATTACACTGCCGGGGTTCATTCCCAAGGTTTCGGCGGTTCCTTTGAAGGTTTTTTCAATTTCGGTGGCTTCAAAATTCTCTAAGTTGCCTAAGTTTTGGATAAATTGTTCGAAATACGCTTTTGCTGCCGGATTCCAACGTTTTTTCAAAACCTCGGCATCGTAGCTGCTTGGAGCTTGGAAGAAATAGTTGCCCAAATCCCAAAATTCGTGCACGAAATGGGCTTTTTCCTGAATCAATAAGCATACTTTTTCCAAATAAGCCCGGTCAGGATTGATTCCTTTGTTGGTTAAGGCAGGTAGGAAGGCATCGGCTAATTCAGAAGCCGACTTTTTTCGTAAGTATTGTTGGTTGAACCATTTGGCTTTTTCAGGGTCAAATTTGGCACCTGCTTTATTCACCCGCTCGAAAGAAAATTCGCTGATCAATTCGTCCATGGCAAACAATTCACGGTTTCCGCCCGGATGCCAGCCCAACAAGGCTAACATGTTGACGAAGGCCTCAGGGAAATAGCCGTTTTCGCGGTAACCCGAAGAAATTTCTCCGCTGAATGGGTCTTTCCATTGCAAAGGAAATACGGCAAATCCCAAACGGTCCCCATCTCTTTTGCTCAGTTTTCCGTTTCCATCCGGTTTCAACAACAAGGGCAAATGGGCATATTCCGGCATTTTATCTTCCAAACCCAAATAGCGCCAAATCAACACATGGGATGGTGCTGATGGTAACCACTCCTCACCTCGAACAGCATGGGTGATTTCCATTAAATAATCGTCAATGATATGCGCCATATGATAGGTGGGCATCCCGTCTGATTTGATTAAAACCTTGTCATCTACCGTGGATGAATTCACCACTACCCAACCTCGAATAATATCATGAAAGCGGATTTCTTCGTTGCGTGGTACTTTCAACCGAATAACGAAGGGTTCGCCATCGGCAATTTTTTGTTTCCACACATCTTCGGGCAAAGTCAATGAGTTTTTCATCATTTCCCGGGTGGTGTGGTTGTATTGGGGAGCCACTACTTTGGCCGCTTCCAAACGTTTACGCATGGCATCCAGGTCTTCGGCAGAGTCGAAAGCATAGTAGGCATGGCCTGAAGCTATAAGTTGATCGGCAAATTTTTGGTAAACGCCTTGTTCCTTGCGCTCACTCTGACGATAAGGTGCATGAGGTCCACCTACATGCGGTCCTTCGTCGGGAATAATACCGCACCAGGTTAAACTTTCGATAATATAATCCTCGGCTCCCGGCACATACCTGGTTTGGTCGGTATCTTCTATCCTTAAGAGGAAATCTCCTCCGTGTTTTTTGGCAAATAAATAATTGTATAATGCGCTCCTAACTCCGCCCATATGTAGCGGTCCGGTTGGACTTGGCGCAAATCTCAATCGTACTCTTCTGTTTTCCATAATTGGGCGCAAAGTTATTTCCTTTCATGTGATTTGCCAATGCCTTTTTTTATCCCTTATTTTTGCACCTGTTTTTTGATGAAATTGGATATTTCCTCCTTCAAAAATCACCATCGAATTTAACTCTTTTGTTTCAACCTAATTAAGTTTCCTTGCCACATCTTCGCTACAATCCATTACTCGATACCTTTACCATGGTGGCCTCGAATCGCCAACATAGACCGCATTTGCCCGGGAAGGAAACTTGTCCCTTTTGTCCGGATTCAGGTAAGGTGGATCCCAATTATGACGTTATTTCCTATCCCAATGATTTTCCGGTATTGTCCAATTCACCCGAATCATGCGAAGCTGAATCAGAACCGGAATTTTACAAAGCTAGCCAAGCCTATGGTCGTTGTGAGGTAATATTGTATTCCCCTGATCATAATGCTAAAATGTATGATTTGGCGAATGAAAAGGTTGAAAAAATCATTCAGCTTTGGATTGCTAAAAATGCTGAATTCTCCCTCGACCCTAAACTCAAATACATTTATCCTTTTGAAAACCGTGGAAAGGAAGTGGGTGTTACAATTCCACATCCTCACGGACAATTGTATGCTTATGGTTGGTTGCCGCTTAAAATAAAAACCGAACTCGATAACGCAAGGAAATATACGGAAACCACCGGAAAGAACCTTTTCGAAGAAATGATTCAGGCTGAAAAAACTGCAGGCACCCGAATGCTGGATGAAACGCCCAATTTTGCCTGCTTTATTCCCTACTTTACCGACTATCCATTTGGAGTTTTTATTGTAAATAAGAACAAAGCTAATTTGGCCGAGTTTCAACCGGAAGATATTTCTGAATTAGCTATTTTAATTAAAAAAGTGGTTTATTCCTTCGATCACTTGTTCGATCGGGAATTCCCTTACATGATGGCCATTCACCAGACCCCGGTTAACTTGCCCGAGTTTAGCAATGCCTCCGGCTATTTCCGATTTCATATCGAGTTTTATCCTCCTTTGCGAGATAAAGAGAAAATAAAATGGTATGCTTCATCTGAAATGGGTGCCTGGGCTGCAGCTAACACCTTGTCTGTAGAAGCATGTGCCGCGGAACTTCGAAAACATTGGCCCAATTCCTTTTAACTCCAATTGAAATTCTAGCAAACATTAAACCCAAATTCCGAAATAGAATTCTATTACGGCTTCCAACTACTGCAAATACAAGGATTTCAGAACAATTTTTGACTTAATAATAGTTTACTATTTCTTATCCCAAAAATTAACTTGAAACCCCTGTCCTTATTGTATTTGAAAGCCTCATCACGATTTCTAATGCAGAATTTGGGTTAAACCAAAATTGGAACTTTGATTTTCAATCAAAACCTGTTGTTTATCATGCCTTTTTTATGACTGCACCCATAATTGGGCTGTTATTGCCCACTTACTTTTGGTGCATATCAATTCATAAAAAATGAAAACAAATCTCTTGATGCCCAGCCTACTAGTTTTAGCTTTGTCGGCAGGCTGTGGTAATGGAACCGAAACTCCAAGCGAAAACGCCACCTCAGAATCCACCGAAACTTCTGCACCTGCGGGACAATTCGGTGTGCAAGATGATCAGTCGGCTCCAAACATTGTACAGGTAGCTGTTGGAAGTAAAGATCATACTACCTTGGTTGCTGCTGTTAAAGCCGCTGAATTGGTTGACGCTCTCAGTAATGCAGGTCCTTTTACAGTTTTTGCTCCCGTTAATTCGGCATTTGATAAACTACCTCCGGGAACCGTAGATGATTTACTAAAACCCGAAAACAAGGACAAATTGACCAATATTTTAGGTTATCATACCTATGTGGGAGTTATTAACGGAATTCTTCTGCAAGATGGAGCTCAGTACGATATGGTCTTCGGTGGTAAAGTAAAAATTGCCAAAAAAGGCGATAAAACTTATGTAAATGGAAATGAAATTCTAGCAACTATCACGGCTTCCAATGGAGTGATCCATGTAATTGATCAGGTGCTTTTACCAAAATAAGTATGTTCGGGTTAAAATTGCTAAAGGGGGACAAATGAAGGTGTTCCCCTTTTTTTTATGAAGTTTTTCGGAGTTTTGGTACCATCCAATTTTGAATTTGGGATAAAAAGGAATGGTAACGAATCTATCGGAATCACCTGTTATTATTGGAGTAGTCTTAACCTTTAGTTTTAATTAGTTTTTGAATGGTTTTTCCATCCTCCTTTTCTATTTCGAGCAGGTAAAATCCGCTTTCTATAAAACTAATATCCAATTGAGACCAACTTACTTTGGAAATCTGCCATTCCTGAATTTTTTCGCCACTCAGGTTCCATAGTCGAATGGTTGCATTCATGTTGGTTGAACCTTGTATAACCAGCTCGTTCTGTACCGGATTGGGGAATACATGTAATCCGGATTCGGATGGGGTGAATTTACCTTTCCAAACTTCAGGAGTGCGATGGTAACTCGAATCAATTCCTGAAATTAGGTAGATTGAATTACCCATAGAAACTGCATTCATGCCTTTGCGCGGTGAAAAGGGTAATTCACCTAATTCAATCCATTCGTCGAGATATGGTTTATAAAAATAAGCTTCATTATAGAAGACACGATTTGGATCCATTCCTCCTAATACAACAATTCCATCCGCAAAGGAAAAGGCATTTCCATATTGTATGTTTTTTCCCGGGAAGTCACTTTTCCTTTGCCAAATGGCAGAGTTAGGTTCATATGAATACCAGTCATGGAATCCAATTTTTTCAGAAGAATCAATTCCTAAGCCTACAAAAACAACTTTCCCCCAGTTGGATAAAACAGCTTCTTTTCTTGGTTCTCCGGGAAAGGCCGGCTTTTTTAACCAGGTGCTATCTGCTAAACTAAATTCCCACCAATCGTTAAAACATGAGCTTCCATTGCTACCAAGTCCAAAGAAAATTCGTTCTTCTACATTTCCCGATACTTGTTGTTTTCGTGCAGGTCCAAACGGAAATGGAAAGGGAGTCCAAAGGTTAGGATTGCTACCCATGCATTGGCAGTCCTGTAAGGTAGATCCCGCTTTTCCACCTGCAATACAAAAATGGTCATTCCAGTAAAAACCGGATGCATATTGCCGGGGGGTATAATTTATAAAACCCCGGTTGTTCCATGTTTCAGAATCAGGGTCAAATTGCCATATATCAGGGGCAATGTAGAAGCCTGAGTTTAATCCGCCTGTAACATATACTTGGTTTTGATAGGTAAAACTTATTCCATCATCAAAGGGTAAACCGGGGAAATCGTTTAGTTTTTCCCAGCTTAGTTTTTGTGAAAATCCGAACAATGGAAGAAGCAGAAAGAGTAGGGGTTGAAATTTTTGCATCCGACGCAAACGTATTAATTTTTCAAAAATTGCCATACGTATTGGATATTCAGTTTTGAAAGTAAAAAAGGGCATTTTAAGCCTTAAAAGATATCAGTTGAAGATTTTGATTTCAACTTTTTGAATTTAAAACCTTTGGTAACCGGTTCTAATTGTTCCTTGCAAGTTCGGTTGGGTTTGGGTCGGGTAGGGATAGAGGCAGTTACCCCACAGGACCACGCAGCGATAGCAAGTGGGACGAGGAGTAACGACGATAGCCCGGACCTGAGCCCGGTTACCTTTTGGGCAATGTTATCCAAGTTCATGCGAAGGTACCCGCATAATAAGCATTTAAAAAAAAGAAGCCAACTGTTGCAGGTTTAAGGTAAATTACTGTCAATTAATTCCACCAAACCTTCCATTTCAGTAGTGGAGTTAAAGGTGTGCAGGCAAATTCGAATACGCTCCTTGCCTTTAGGAACCGTGGGAAAAACCAAGGGGCGTAAATCAAAACCTGAGTCCAGCAACTTAGCACAAAGCTTACGTACTTCGTGGTTTCCGGGAAGCAAAAGTCCTTGAATCATGCTGGAACTTCCCTTTAGAAAGGGCAAATGGGCATGAGTTTCCATTAGATTTTTAAAGGTCTGAATGGTTTTTTGAGCTTGTTGGGGATAATCGGGATGCGAATTTAGCAACTCGTAAGCCGATTTAATTTCAAGCAGGGAAGTCAATGACGCAGCCGTAGAATAAATAAAGGAGCGGGCAAAATTGATTAGGTATTGTTTACCTAAAGGAGAGGTTAATACGGCCGCACCATGGTTTCCTAAAGCTTTAGAAAAGGTTATTAAACGGGCAAAGATGCGGTTTTGAAGGCCTAATTCATAGCATAATCCTTGACCTTTTGGCCCAAAAATGCCGGTTGCATGGGCTTCATCCGCAAGAATATTAGCGCCATACTTTTCGGCAAGTTCGCAAATTTCTGTAAGAGGGGCAGGGTCTCCATCCATGGAGTAAATAGTTTCTACCAGTATAAATTTTTGGAAATCAATTGATTCTCCTTTGGTATGGGCCAAAAGTGCTTCCAAGTGATCCATATCGTTGTGCTGAAACGGAATTCCTTTTATTCGGGCTAGTTTCATACCATCGTGCATGGAAGCGTGAACCAGTTCATCGTAAAATACCACGTCGCCCGGACGAACGAAGGCCGAAATCATACCGATGTTGGCATCATAACCCGAGTTAAAGAGCAAGGCAGCCGGTGCATCGTGGAAGGCTTGTAAGGTATTTTCAATTTCTTCGGCTAATTCCGAATTGCCCGAAAGCAACCTGGAACCGGTGGAGCCATGTTTTCGAAGGTTGGTATCGTGAAATTGTTGCCAATGCTGAACAAACAAATCATCCAGCTCCAATGATCTTGAAAATCCCAAATAGTCGTTGGAGTAAAAATCAACCAATCCTCCGGTAAGTTTAAGGGTTCTTAAACTCCCTTCCTGCTTGCGTTTTTCAAGGACTTCGGCAAGCCTTTTTTCGATTGGATATTCAGGCAAATGAAGAAGCTAGAATTAACTATGCCAAGGTTTTTTCAGTCACCTTGTCCGGTCTTGGATCATTTTTGAAGGCCGGTTTTGATTTCAGATTGAAAAGTTTAAACATTTCTTTATCCTGGTCGAAATCCGGGTTGGGGGTGGTAAGCAGTTTCTCGCCGGCAAAAATGGAATTCGCGCCTGCCATAAAGCAAAGCGCTTGTCCTTCGAGCGACATTCTGGTTCTTCCGGCCGATAAGCGAACGGTAGTTTTTGGCATAGCAATTCGGGTAGTGGCAATCATCCGAACCATGTCCCAAATTGGAACAACCGGTTGGTCTTCCAACGGAGTACCTTCCACCGGTACCAAAGCATTGATTGGAACACTTTCCGGCTGAGGATCTAAATTGGCAAGGGTTATCAGCATATCCATGCGGTCTTCAACCGATTCACCCATGCCAATAATTCCACCCGAACATACGGTAACACCCGCTTTACGCACATTGTTAATAGTGTTTAAACGGTCGTCGTAAGTGCGGGTGGTAATAATGTTTTCGTAATTTTCTGAAGAGGTATCGAGGTTGTGGTTATAAGCATATAAACCGGCATCGGCTAGTCGTTGTGCCTGTTCTTCTGAAAGCATGCCAAGGGTACAACAAACTTCCATTCCAATGTTGTTTACACCTTTCACCATATCAATCACCTTATCAAAATCGCGGTTATTGCGAACTTCTCTCCATGCTGCACCCAAACAAAGTCTGGAAGCCCCTCCATCCTTGGCATTTTGGGCAATTTCCATCACTTCATTTACTTCCATAAGCTTATGAACTTTCACCTTGGTATTATACCTGGCAGATTGTGGACAATAGGCACAATCTTCGCTACAACCACCGGTTTTAACCGATATAAGTGAACTCACCTGAACCTCGTTTGGGGTTTGGTTAGCTCTATGAACCTGCTGAGCTTGAAACAGCAAGTCGAACAAAGGCTGGTTGTATATGGCTAATAATTCCTCCTTGGTATACATAATCTATAGGGTGTTAATTCTTAGTAAACCTCCAATTCGTAAGGTATTCTGGCTTGAATGCCTTCAATTTGTAAAGCACGCTGAATTCGTTTATAGTATTCGTAATGTTGTCCCAATTGGGCTTTAATGATGGCTTCTTCACCTTCGCCACCCAATTGTTTCATTATTTTTTGGAAAGGTTCTTCTTGCTCCGGATAGCCAACTACACGGTAGTTTTCAAGTTTGGCTTTTTTAGCAGCAAAAGCAATTGCATCTTTTAATCCACCAAATTCATCTATCAATTTGATTTTTTTGGCATCACTTCCGGCCCAAACACGACCTTGACCAATGGAATCAACATTGGCGGTTGGCATGTTACGACCTTCTCCAACGTGGGTAATAAAGGTTTGGTAAACTTCTTCTACACCTTGTTGAATAATATCTCTTTCGGTGTCGGTAAGCGGACGATAAGAGGCTCCCATGTCGGCAAACTTATTGGTACGAACGGTATCAATTGTAATACCTAATTTGTTGTTGAACAACTTCTTGGTATTCATCAATACGCCAAATACACCGATGGAACCGGTAATGGTGTTCGGACTGGCGAAAATTCGATCGGCTGCACATGAAATATAGTACCCGCCTGATGCAGCTACATCACCCATAGAAACAACCACCGGCTTAACTTTCTTGGTCAAAACAACTTCTCTCCACATAATGTCCGAAGCCAAAGCCGATCCTCCAGGAGAGTTAACACGCAAAACAATGGCCTTCACTTTCTCGTCCAATCTGGCTTTACGAATAGCGGCTGCAATTCGGTCTCCACCAACATTGTCATCTTCTCCTTCACCATCAACAATATCTCCGCTGGCATAAATAATGGCCACTTTTTCTTTAACTTTTTCTTCTTTACTTGGAGTTTCAAAATACTTGCTCAAACTCACAAACTTAATTTTGTCTTTTTCTTCAATACCAACACGTTTACGCAGGCTAGCCTGAATTTCATCTTCATAGGCTAGTTTGTCAACCAATTTATATTTCAACGCATCTTTTGGGTTGCGAATCAAAGCTTGGTCGGCCATGGCATTTAATTCCTGAACCGATAGTTTACGTGCAGATGAAATTCCATCTAACATACGGTTCCACAATGCATTTAGGTAAGTGGAGGTTTGCTCGCGGTTGGCATCGCTCATTTTGTCTAAAATCAAAGGCTCAATAGCACTTTTGAATTTTCCATGGCGAATAATTTGTGGTTCAACTTCCAACTTTTCCAAAGTGCCTTTTAAAAACATAACCGAGGCAGAAAGTCCACGAAAATCCAATCCTCCTTCCGGGTGGATCATGATAGAATCAGCAACGGATGACAAATAATAGGCTTTTTGATCGTAAGTATTTGAATAGGCCAAGATAAATTTGCCCGATTTCTTAAAATCTAATAAGGCATTCCGAATTTCTTCGGTGGTAGCCATTCCCGCAGGAACACCATCAATATGCATATAGATTCCTTTGATTTTATCATCGGTTTTGGCTTTTTCAAGTCCATTTAAAATGTCCACCAAGCCCATTCCTTGTTTGTTTTGGCCACTAAGTGGATTAAAATTTTTGAACGGATTGTTATCTGACCGATCAGAAATTGGACCTGAAAATTCAATTTTTAAGATGCTATTATCATCAATTTCAGCAGTCTTTTTGCTGCCTGCAGATGCTGCAATGCCTCCAATAATGGCAATTACCAGGAACAAAAGAATTACATTGGCCAAAATAAAACCAAGCATTGAGGCGAAAACAACTTTGAAGAACTGTTTCATTTCTATTTGAGATTTAAGGGAGGCAAAAGTAGTGGTTTAAACCGAAAGTTTTTCAGCTTTCTTTTGGTGTTCGATTTTATGTTTGATAAATTGGTAGATGTTTTTAATTTTTAGGATGCGGGCCCCTTTTTGCCTTACAGGTTTGTTGATATGCTCCAAAATGGCTGCCACAGGCAAAAAGGTCACGCTTTCGGCTGTAATCCTCGTCGCACTTGGCTAGCGCCGCGTTCTCCTGTGGGTTACTTGCCTCAATCGTTGCCCGAGGGTTCATCCCCTGAACAGTAGTTTAGCCCGCATGAAAAGCGATTCTGCTTCTAATAATCAAATGGTTTGTGCATACTTCTATCTTTGTGCTATATATGAACACTATCCACTTGCTATTAGGTACCAACCAGGGTGATCGAATGCATAATCTCGATTTAGCCCATGAAATGGTTTTAGAAAGGATTGGAATGATTGTTCGGACAAGTCAAATTTACCAATCTCCGCCTTGGGGCTTTCAAGCTGAGCAGGATTTTTATAACCAGGTTTTATGTGTCGAAACAAGTCTTGAGCCAATGGAAGTACTCACCGAAATTTTGAGTTTTGAAGAGAAATTAGGCCGAAAGCGGGAAGTTAAGGAAGGACAAAAGGTTTACCATTCCCGAAAAATGGATATTGATATTCTGTTGTGGGAAGATAAGGTCATTGAGACGGACCAATTAAATGTACCACACCCTAGAATGACAGAACGTAGGTTTGTTTTGCTGCCCTTGGCCGAAGTTTCTGCCGAAGTTCAACATCCGGTTTTTAAAACAAGCATTCAGGAACTTTGTCATCTTTGCCTCGATTTAAGTCAGGTTGAACCAATAACCATTGCATGAAAAAAATACTCTTTATTGCTATTTTGTTTGGGTGCTCGTGTAACAGTGTTCCAATTACCAATCGTAAACAACTCAACTTACTTCCGGAGTCTCAATTGGTGGGAATGGGTTTAACCGAGTATAAGTCCTTCTTAGCTCAACATCCTCCGGTAGCTTCCGGAAACTCCAATGCAGATTTGGTGAAACGAGTTGGAATTAAAATACAACAAGCAGTCACTAAGTTTTTTCAACAGAAAGGCCTAGGATCCAGATTGAATGGATATAAATGGGAGTTTAACCTGGTTAATTCGCCTGAAGTGAATGCCTGGTGTATGCCCGGTGGTAAGGTGGTGGTTTATTCCGGATTGTTAAATGTAACCAAAGATGAAGCATCCTTAGCCTTTGTAATGGGGCACGAAATTGCGCATGCCATAGCTCGGCATGGAAATGAGCGAATGAGTGAAGCCATTATTGCTGAGACCGGGGCATTGGCTTTAGATACCTATCTGCAAACGCAACAAGTGAAGTCCAGGGCACTATTTAACCAGGCCTATGCCATTGGAGCCCAGGTTGGAGTGATGTTGCCTTTTAGCAGAATGCATGAAAGCGAGGCCGATAAAATGGGAATGGTTTTTATGGCTTTGGCCGGATACGACCCTTCTAAATCACCTGAATTTTGGAAACGGATGCAAGCAGCAGGAGGTTCCAAACCGCCCGAATTTTTAAGTACTCACCCGAGCGATGCCTCTCGCGAAAAGGCTATGAAAGAATATTTGCCTGAAGCCATGAAATACTTTAAAAAACCTATTGCTCCTTAAGTATGGATTATGCCAACATCGATTTCGAAAACGGGAAGGATATTTCTATTCCATTTCAACCTCAAGGAGTTAATGCATTTTGGGCACCTGATGTTTCTATTGAGCCATACATAAATGGTTCATTTATCGGGGATATTAATCATGGAAGCAGTGTCAATTACCGAAACGTTTTTTTCAACCCACATGGAAATGGGACACATACCGAATGTATAGGGCATATTCATGCGGATTGGCAGAAAGTCAATGAGTTGACCTTGCCATTTCTGATGAAGTGTTTGTTGGTTTCAGCTACACCGGTTTCCAGAATGGACGATTGGGTTATAGGTTTAGAATCGCTACAATTACCTGAACAAACCCATTGTAAGGCCATTGTAATTCGCAGCCTGCCTAATCCTGAAAGCAAGAAAACGGCACAATACTCAGGTACCAATCCACCCTATGTAGATCAGGAACTCATGAGAAGATTGGTTAATCTTGGCTTTGAGCATTTCTTAATTGATTTACCCTCCGTTGACAAGGAAGAGGATGGAGGAGAATTAAGTGCTCACAAAATTTGGTGGGATTGGAAGGGAGGATCTCGGTATGGATGTACGATAACAGAATTGGTTTATGTGCCAGATTCGTTACCGGATGGGACTTATGCCTTGCACTTGGGCTTAACCAATTTAAGGAACGATGCAGTTCCTTCTCGTCCTATTTTGTTTCCTTTCATTTCTATTTAATACCAGTGTTATTTGAGAAATAGTCCAAAACCTATTTCGAAAATTACAGGGGTAAATTCCGATGCTAAAGCTGTTTAGGCAAATTAGTGCGAAGCTTCATTGGATTAATACAGTTCGGCTATCGATATTAGTCCAATAAACAGACGAAAGGGTAATAAAAAAGGCCGAAAATTTCGGCCTTTTTTATTGTTAGGAAAGTTTATCCTTTTTAGTTTTCAAATATCCAGGTGATTTTTAAGAAAATAGCCGGATAATCGGAATTAGATTTTTAAAGTATATTGAATTACCCAGGTTCTTGGAGGCATAATGTTCAAAGGACGCAAGGTGTATTCTCTATTAAGCATATTGTTGATGATAAGTGAAATTCGGTTGTTTTTGTTGATATTGTAGGCAACCCTGAAATCCACCACATAGTCACCTTTGTTGTGTTTTTTTCTGTAATTGGTAACGTTACCAATACCATTATAGCCATTGAAATCCTCAAACAATTTATCCACGTTTTGCATAAAGCTATTATACCTTAAGCTACCTCCAAGTAAAAATCCTTTCCAGGAAATCTCGATATCGGCTTTAACCAAATGTTGGAAACGATATTTCAAAATATAGTTGGTTGTATCAGAAGAGGTAGTTAGGTAAGTGATTTTGGCTACACTATCATTGTCGAAATAGAAATTTGGATTTAATGAAATTGGTTTCATATAGGTATAACCCAACAACATATTGATTTCAACATTGCCAATTTTACCATTACCTAAGATGGATATATCAACTCCGGATGAACGTGTAGGGCCTATATTTACTGAACGGAAACCTGGATTGATTAAACCGCCAATACCGGATGTGGCTGAAGAATCCCAAAGTCCAAAAATGAATTCAATGTTGTTTTTGTATTGTTGTAGAAAGTAGGCAGCATCGAAGTAACCTTTGAAGTTTCCAATTTTAACGCCTTGTTTAATACCAACTTCAGCATTCCAACTGGTTTCTGAACCTAAGGTTTGGTTTGGGAAAATTTGGATAGGACCAATTGAGGTATAGATATATTTCTCAGCGATGGTTGGGAAACGGTAACCTTGTCCGAAAGAACCACGAAGGTAGGTTTCTTTATTGGTTACCTTCAAATTCATCCCTGCTCTGAAAACGGGTTTCCCTTGATCTTCACCATTAATAGCAAAATGCTCATATCGAACACCGGCGTTAAGAGTCAAACGTTTCCAAAAGGTTTTATCTAATTGTAAATAGGCAGCCAGGTTGGTTGCGGAACTTTTACCTGATTTATCTTCATTTCCCATATACAACGAAGCCTCTGCAACGGTATAGGAGCCCATGATACCGGTAGTTAAGGTGAATTCTTTAATACCATAATCATCAAAACGTTGCTGGTATTGATAGTTGGCATAATACCAATCTGATTTATTGGCCCTGTTACCGCTATTGGCATTGTTTACATGGAAAATTCGGGTTCTCAAAGCATGAGACGCTCCTTTTTTACCATAATAGGTCAAATATGGATCAATGTTATAGGTAACTTGTTTGGTTTCGGTTACAGAATTAGGATAAGGCCTGTATAATCCGGATGAATCATTTAACCACAATAAAGTTCCGTTGGAATGAGAATACATATAGTTACCATTCACTCCAATAGAAAGTCCATCAACTTTTTTGAATCTGTATCGAAGGTTTATATTAGTTCTGCCTCTTCTTTCGTACATGCTTTCATTTCTGGAAATTCCTGTAATGGAATCATTGGCATCTTTAACGTAATTGTAGGAAACTCCGGAAACAAGGGTATCTCCGGTTTCAGGTCCGATAAACCCTTGGTCATAGTATAAATTACCACCCCAAACAAAATCCAATTGGCCAATTTTTCTGGAATGTAGGAAATTTAATCCTGTGTAAATTGGAGATGTTTTACCGGCATAATATTCTTGGTCGGTTTGAGGTTTATCATAAAGTCCGGTAAACACATTTATTTTGGTTTGAGGAACATCTCTTGGGTAGGAAGTACGGATGTTAATAACACCATTTAGGGCAGCAGAACCATATAATACGGAAGAAGCACCTTTAATTACCTCAATTTGTTCAACATTTTCAACCGGTAAAAAGCCCCAGGAAGGACGACCGGCATCACCGGAAAGAAGTGGTAAATCATCTACTAGAACCATTACACGGCTTCCTGCTCCAAAGCTATATCCGCTACCGCCACGAATTTGAGGTTCATTATCTACGATAGTAACACCGGGCGTTTGTTGAACGGCCTGATCCATCGATGTTGTATTTTTATTCTCAATAATGTTTGGCTTAATTACATCCATGGAAACGGTAACCTTTTCAATGGGTTTGGCAAACTTACCTTCCGAATATACAATGGTTCCCAGTTCGGTCGTGGCAGTTTCCAGGGCAATATCGAGCAGAACGATTCCACCATCTTTAATTTCAACAATTTTCTTTTGTTCTTTAAAACCAACGCTGGTGATAAGGATGGTTTGTTTTCCGGCAGGTAACTTTAATTCGTACTTTCCATCTAGGTCAGTTGATGCCCCTTTGGACTTGTCTTTTTCCCAAACCACATTGGCTCCCGGGATAGTTTCTTGGGTTTTTCCGTCTTTGATGACACCTTTAACAGTTCCTGTTTGGGCTATTGAAAAATTGTAAAATGCTGTAAAACAGACTGTTAGTACTAGGGTAAGATAGGATTTCATTTAAAATATGTTAAATTCGCGGCCACGAAAATAATATAATTCTTTTACGCCTTTGTTAAACAACGATTTATTATATAAGATCGCTATCACAATGATAGAAGGAGTAGGTCCTGTAACTGCAAGAAAATTAATTGCTTATTCAGGAGGTGTGGCTCCAATTTTCAGTTCAAAAAAATCCATCCTGGCAAAAATTCCCGGGATTAGAGACAATCATATTTCAGGGATTTTTAAAGATGATTTGCTTCCCAGGGCTGAAAAGGAGCTGAAGTTTATTGAGAAAAATGATATTCAAACCTACTATTTTTTGGATGAAAATTATCCACGCCGAATAAAAGAGTTGGACGATAGTCCGGTTCTATTGTTTGGTAAAGGAAATTTACAACTCAATTCAGATAGAGTTATTTCAATTGTTGGAACTAGGAATGCAACAGAATACGGCAAATTGATGACTTCAAAAATTGTTGAGGAACTTGCTCCATTCCAACCATTAATATTAAGTGGATTAGCTTATGGTATTGATATTGCAGCGCATAAAGCGGCATTGGATATTGGTTTGCAAACAGTTGGAGTTGTTGGGCATGGTTTAGATACACTTTATCCATCGTTGCATAAACCCATTGCGGAGAAAATGATGGAGAACGGAGGAGTTTTGAGCGCATATCCGAGTAAAACATCCATAGACCCCAATAATTTTCCGGATAGAAACAGAATTGTAGCAGCCATGACAGATGCGGTGCTTGTTATGGAGGCTGGTGCTTCCGGTGGGGCTTTAATTACTGCCAATTTTGCCTCAGAATTTAAACGGGATGTTATGGCATTTCCCGGAAGATCCATTGACCCATTTTCGGCGGGTTGTAATGATTTGATTAAAAAGGGGAAAGCAAAAATGGTGGAGTCTTCCAAAGAAATTGCTGATATTCTTGGCTGGAGATTAGACAATCAGAATACCAAACCTATTCAAAAGCAATTGTTTGTTGAATTAGATGAAGTTGAACAACAAATTTGGAACACCTTAAAGCTGGATGGTAAACTTAAAATGGATATCCTGTCCTTGAAAATTGGAAAAAGTTTAAGTCAAACATCTTCCACCTTATTTAATTTGGAACTAAAAGGGATTGTAAAATGTTATCCTGGAACTATTTATGGTTTGGTATAATGGGAATTTGCGTGAAGCCGGGAAGCTTTTAATATACCAGATATAATGAATCATTTACTACAACTAATCGCTTGACTTTTACCTAATGTTCTTAGCATTATTTTCATTTGGTTTGATAATTAGATCTTGACTTTAGCCGGAACTGCAGCTTTAGTTTAAAGTTATTACCTGCCGCATTTCATACTTATTTTTAGTTCCTTGGTTTTCCCGGAGTTTAGAAAACCATGGCAGTTGGGTTGAAGTTTGGCGATGTTTCCCTTTGCAGAAGAGGATAGGTATAGTTACCATTTGGGTATGTTTTTACAAGGATAGGTAGCGCATCGGGCAACGATAGAGGCAAGTAGCCCACAGGACACCGACGGCGCTAGCCTAGGGGGACGAGGACTACAGCCGATAGCGTGACCCGAACGCCCATGCAAGTAGTTAAGGATTTGGTAAACAAATAGTTGGGCGGAGGGGGCCCGCCTAAAAGGTATTATTAGTTATAGTCGATTAAGGACGATTAACTTTTTAAGTAAACTTAATTAGGTTTGACCGGAAGGAAGGTTTTTTTGTAATTTGGACGCTACTTGGGTACTTCCATCATGGCTCCATCCGGGTGGCATGAACATATATTTTAGTTTGGATAAAAAGTTTGGCGCTTTTTCCATGTCTTTCCAAATGTCTCCATATTCATGAAAGGCAATTTTGATAAGGTTATAAGTATGTATGTTTTTGGTGATGCCGAATTTAACCGGGTCGTCATCACGTTCTTCCTGAAAGGTTCCAAATAATCGATCCCATATAATAAGAATACCGGCATGGTTTTTATCCAAGTACCTAACATTGCTGGCATGGTGAACCCGGTGGTGAGAGGGGGTATTGAAAATCCATTCTAAAGGTCCCAATGTTTTAATAGTTTTGGTATGAATCCAATATTGATAAATTAAACTCAATTGCATCATAAACATGATCCAAATTGGATGGAAACCAAGCAAGGGCATCCAACACCACCAAACATATTTGTAAAGGATTTCAGTCCAACTTTGTCTTAAAGCAACTGCCAAATTATAATTTACAGAAGAATGATGATTTATATGAGCGGCCCAAAGAAGGCGTATTTCGTGACTTAAGCGGTGGTGCCAATAGAAGGTAAAATCGTCTCCTAAGAATAAAAGTAAGCAACTCCACCAAACAAAAGGAATATCATAAAGCCTGTATTCGTAAAGCAAACTGTATAATAGGAAGGCAGCCCCTTTTACCCAATAGCCAATGAGCAAGGAACCTATACCCATTCCAATAGAGGCAAAACTATCTTTAGGATCATGTAATTTGAGTTTGTCCCTCCAATCAAAATACAATTCCAAAAGGATTAGGAAAATAAAACCTGGAATAAATAATACTGCTGGGTCTTTTAGTGGATCCATGGTGGTTGACTTTGAATGGATAAAAGTAGCAAATACATGGAATTGAAAATTCGCAAAAATCAGGTAAAATTAGGAAGTGGTTTTAATATCCAAATTTTATTGGAGGTTAGTTTGGTAGTATCTAATACATCTACCGAAAAACCATTTAGGAGAGCGAAGTTTAGGAGCCAATTTCCAGAAATAAAATGCAAACTGTTTTGGGTTTTGTTAAAGCCAAAAATGGTAGTCGAGAAAAACTCGGTTAGCCAGGTTCCCCTTTGTCTTTTCAATAAATCAGAATCACCGTCCCGGATGATAATCAATCCATTAGGATTTAATTTGGAGAACATTTTCTGGAGTACAAGCTTTTGTTCATCGGGTGTTAGGTAGTGAAGTACATCAGCCATGATGAATACATCGGAATTTTCCAAATCCTCCTTTACAATATCTGCAGATTTAAAGCTCACATTTTCACTGGTGGTAGAAATGTTAGAAGCAACTTCGATTTTACTTTCATCATAATCCAATCCAATTAGTTTTCTTTCTGGTGAAAGGAATGAAAGCATCCAGGTTAAAAATCCGTAACCACAACCAATATCGGTAATTTTTCCGGAAAGAGGAACTAATTTGTGAAAAGGAGTATAGTTGTCTTCCAGGCGTATTTTTATTCTTGCGTACCATTCCAACACAGGTCCTTTATAAATGTAATTCTTAATGAGTTTTTCTTTGTAAAACCTTGGAGTTTCTAATTCATAACACAGATTAGCGTAGTTATTTCTAAACCACTTTCCGATATTTTTAGCTAAATCGGCCGGTAATTCACCAAAATCATCCATTCCAATATCGGTTTCTTTTTCCTTTTTTGCCTTAATCCTTGGCATTATCTTCAAGGTAATTTCTCCGTTTTTTAATAAAAAATCTCCTTTGCTCATGGTGTAACCGGTACCATGGGTAATGATTGGAATAATATCCAATTGAAGTTCTTTGGCTAGTAAAAATGCACCTTTATGGAAACGCTTCATTTTGCCGGTTGGGCTTCTAGTTCCTTCCGGCCATACAAGAATACTATATCCTTGATCTACAATTGCTTTTAATTTTTCAATGTTGTTTTCAATGCCATCAGCAACCGGCAGATAATCGGCGTATTTTATGAATGTGCCAAAAAACGGAGAATTCCAAACCCATTCATTAGTCAATAAGATCATTCTTGGTGATAACATTTGAATGGTAAGAATATCCAAAAAACTTTGATGGTTGCTTATTAGGATTGCCGGTTTTTCAAAGGTTTCGTTGGATTGATTGATAATTTTCTTCTTAACATTTGCCATTAGGTATACTAAACTACCTGTAAACCAAGAAAGACATTGGTGGAAAAAAAACTTAGACCTGGAAGAGGTTTGTCTTAACAATCTGAATTGTATAGCTCCAATGACATTTAGAATGGTACATCCTATTAGAAAGTAAAAGAATGCAATAAAGGATAAAATAAAAGAAATGGCAGTGTAAGGAAGATAGTTTTTGTCCTTTCTATCCAAGGCTAATATTCTAAATAGAAAAGGGGAAATAGTAAAAGAAATAATCAAAACGCCTACCATACCAATAATGGTAACTAAAGCTATACTTTTTAAGGCCGGATGTTTGGCAAAAATTAGAACACCAACGCCAATTAAAGTGGTAAGAGCCGATAAGAAGATGGACGACTTAAAGGAGGTTAGAACTTTTTTTCCTGTTTTGAATTCTTCCAGTTGACCACCTAAAACAAAAATACTGTAATCATCTCCTAAGCCAAAGAGCAGAGTACCAATAATAATGTTTACAATATTAAATTTAAGGCCAAAAATACCCATAATTCCTAAGAGCCAAATCCAACTTAAAACCATCGGCAAGAAATTAATTAGGGTAAGTTCTATTCGGCCATAACTTAATAGTAAAACAAAAAATACTAATCCTCCGGCAGTGAAGATAATGGTGTTGAAATCTGAACTAACGAGTTGGATGAATTGCTTGGTTAGGTGTTGCTTGTCTAAAACAATTCCTGAATTAGATTCAATAAGTTTTTCGGTTAGTGTTTCCCGATTTTCAGGTGAAGATTTTATTTGATTTATTAAATAGAAATTTCCGTTTTTTTCGAAAATAAAGTCATTAAAAAAGGCGGTCGTAACCCATTTGATATCCTTCTCGTCCATGGCCTTTGGCGGTGAAGCCAAGTTATTCAAAAACACCTCGAAAGAATTAGGTTTGAATCCCAGAATCCTAGCCTGTGATTCTAGGTTTTTTCGTACCAAAACCAATTTCTCCTTGTTCCAGTAATTTGTCCAACTTCTTCTTTTTTCAGTTTGTTTGCTCAAGGATGGTATCAAAGAACTTGGAGTAATTGCTTGTTGAATTAGTTTATTGAATGGAGCCTCTTCGATTTTTTTATTCAGTCTTTCATTTATTTCTAAAGCCTCTTGTAGAGTGGCACCTGAATTGGCAACAAATAGATTCTTGATGGAATTGGAGCTAATTGTTTCTAATTTTAATTCGGCTAAATGAGTTTTTTCATCCAGGAAATTCATTTTCATTAAATCCTTTTCAAATCCAGCTTTATCAGAGAAAAAGAGTAAGAGAATGGTAAAACCCAGAACTGAAATCAAAATAAATTTGTTTTTTTCAAAAGGTATTTCCAGCCATGACGTTAATAGGTTGGAAGCATTGGAGGATTGTTTCTCTTTAACTAATAAGGGAAAGACCAATAAAGTAAAAATGGCGGAATGAATAAGTGCCAGTCCTGCGTACATTCCTAACTGTTGTAATGCTTGAGATTTAACCAGGGTTAATGCAAAAAAGGCTCCGGCAGTAGTTATACAACCTACCAACATTGGTCTTGCTATTTCACTCAAGGTATTTGGTATGGATTGCTCATGCTTTAAATGAGTCAAGAAATGCAAGGAATAATTAATTGCAATTCCTAAAACTATGCTACCGGCAGCTATGGCAATAACTGAAATTTCTCCAACAAAAATTCCTAGTAGGCTCAAAGATGATATTGCTCCGAATAAAACAGGTGTAAAAAGTAACAAGGGAATTCGAATAGATCTGAAGTACCAAATCATTATTCCAAGAATTAAAACAATCGCTAAAATGGATGTGAATAAGGTATCCCTTTTCATTTGGCGACTATTGGAAACTGCTACTACAGGACCTCCATAAATATAGGCAGGGAAAATTGAAAATTCTTTTTCAAGGAGATCGACTAATTCCCCATTTTTCTGAGTATTATTAGAAGGGTAATTGGGGGTTATGAAAAGTATCAGGTTATGGTGATCTTTAGTTAGAATTCTTCCATCCACTATTTCAAAATTACCATCAGGCTGAATATTCTTCAATAATTTCCAGGCAATAGTTTGCAAACCAACAGGATCCTGTCCTAGGTGTTGGGTTGAAAAAATGGAAAATGGATTTTGAATTTTTTCCTTAAGATCGGCTAAAAGCCTATGACTTCCGGTATCGGTAAGTAAAGGAGAGAAGGCAGAATAATTTGAGTCAGGAATTAGGAAAACCAAATTGCGATAAAAGAAATCGAGGTAGGCCTCTAATAAGGTATCCGGGGCTTTGTAATCTATTTTTCTGATAAGATTTTTAAAAGCATTGTGTTGAAGCTTTTCAAATACCGAATCTCCAACCTGAATTAAATGGTCTTCGCTAGTGCTATCCTCTATTAGAACAATTATTTTATCTGAAAATCCGCTTTCGGATAGCAACTTGGTTGCTTGTATGGTGGTAGAGTCTTGAGGGACGAAGGCTGAAATGTCTTCGTTTAGAGTTAATTCTCTAATATTATAGAGTGAGATCAGGAAATAGATCAGACTAGTTCCTAAAACTAGTGCTTTGTTTTTTTTAACCCAGTTCCAAATGCTATTTACCATGATTAATCGCTGCAAAGATATATTCGTTTGTTAAGGAATGGAGTGGAAATGAATTTAGTCTTGCTAATTCAATTACTGGATTAATTTTGCCAAACTTTGAAATATTAATGCCACAATTCAATAGGGAAGATCAAATTTTACTTTTAAAGGCTGGTTTGGAGCAGGAGGATGAGAAATCGTATTCCCTATTCTGTAGTTGGGTTAACCATCAGGATTTCGAAAAGGAATTTTCGCATACGGAGTATAGGCTTTTACCTTATTTATGGTTTAGGCATAAATCAAAATTTAAGGACCATCCCATTTCAGATAGGTTTCAGGGAGTTTATAAGAGAACGCTCTTCCATAACACCCGAATGATAAAAAATGGGGTTGAAGTCAGTAAGATACTTTCTGAAAATCAGGTTCAACATGGGTTTGTAAAAGGGTTGGTATTTGTACTTAAGGTATATCCTTCTTTAGGCACTCGTCCTATGAATGACATTGACCTTTTAATCAATGAACATGACCTTGAGAAAACTAGTCGAATATTAATAAAGGCAGGGTTCATTCCAAAAAAGAAACTGGAACATGTTAAGTTACTGAGGAAAAATTCGATTGGTTTTATTTCAAAGGAAAATGTAGGTATTGATATACATATTAGACCTGTGGCCTTTCCGGTAGAAAATTTTGATGCAGGGTATTTCTTGGATAAATTAGATTCTTGTCAAACCCAATTGGGACATATTCCCTTGGTTTCAATTGATAAAGCGGTAGAATTTACCATATTGAATGGTTTGCTTGAAACGGATGGACATTGGTTACTTGATTTGAAATTATCGGATCCGGAATCCAAAATTTCAACAGGATTGATAAAGAGATTGGATGAATTGAAACAAATTGCAGCAATAATTAAATTCCGTTTAAACTTGTTTAGTGAAGGAAATAATTCCTTAGTGGCAAACTCTTTGATTCCGAAAGCTTATGTGCGTTTTTTGAAAAATAAATTGAAAGATAATCCGGCTAGTTTTAGATTAGCAAATCTATATTGGTATTTTGCCCTTAAAGATGGTTTTTACAAGAGTCCTTTGTACAATGGGATGTACTATTGGCTTTATTTAAGGTATTCCTTTTTGTGGCTATTATCCAATAAAAAGTTAAGTTAAATGGTAATGACCTATAGCTATTTCTAGGGGGGGGAAGCCTGGTTAGAAATTCTTGAATATAATATATACTTTTTAATTGTAGTTTTGTCCAAATTCAAAAGATAAATAGATAGCATTATGTCAGAAATTAAACGAGTTTTTTTGGTCGATGATGACCCGTTTCAATTGGAGATGTTTAAGGACCATCTAAGTTCTAAAACAAAATTTGAATTTTTTACATTCCAAACCGGAGAGGACGCCTTGTCGAAGTTGTCGGAATTAAAACCGGAATTGGTATTTTTAGATTATGAATTAAACAGTGTTAATGCAAAGGCAAAAAATGGCTTAGAGGTTCTCAAGGCAATTAAAAAGGAATTACCAGGAACCGAAGTTGTTATGATCAGCGGTCAAGAAAAAATTGATGTAGCTGTGAATACTATGAGGTATGGTGCGTTTGACTATATTGTTAAAAGTGAAAGTGCATTTCACCGATCTGAGAATGCAATTTTCAATATTATTAAGAGTTTAAAATTGCAGCATGATGCTGCATTTTATAAAAAGTTATCGATAGGATTTGCTGTAGCCATGGGGTTAATGGTTTTATTGGCTGTGGTTCTTAAATTAACCGGCAATTTAAATCCTAATCCATCTTGGTCATAATTCCGAACTATGGTTTCAGACAAAGAAAATGAAGAGGCCAAAGAATTGGAATCGGATGGAAGACCGCGTGTAAGAGCATCTGAAAATACGGCAAAAAGGTTTAAATTTCAAAACAAGGTTAAATACCGAAAGCCATCCAATTTAAGGCGAAAACTAAAAAAGAGGTATCAAAAATACCGGGTTTTTGCCATGTTATCTGTTATTGCTGTGATTATTATTGTTTTCCTTTTTTCAGCAGTTAAGTTTGCTATTGAAAAGAGCGATGAAAACTTGGAACAACAAAAACAAAAACGAATTAGAAAGATTATTGAACAGGAGGAAAGAAACAAAAAGTTTTAGATTCTCGGGACTTTATTCTATTATCTTCGCAGACTTTAAGATTCATGAAGGATAAGCCTATTTATATTCACAATTCTAGATTTAAACCTGCAATTAGTGAGGAAAGGATATTGGGTGTAATTAAAGACATGGCCGATGAAATAAACAGGGATTTGGGTGATAAGAAACCGCTTTTTCTTTCTGTTTTAAATGGTGCATTTTTATTTACTGCCGATTTGATTAAGCATTTTAATAATGAATGCGAAATTTCTTTTGTTAAAATGGCATCCTACTCAGGAACAGAAAGTGGACAATTGAAAAGTTTAATCGGATTAACAGAAGATGTTGCAGGAAGGAATATTGTAATTCTGGAAGATATTATTGATTCTGGAGCTACCGTTGATGCCTTGCTGGAAGAGTTGAAAGAGAAAAATCCTGCCTCCGTTAGCGTAGCCGCCCTAATATTTAAACCGGAAGCCTTTAAACGAAATTTCGCAATCGACTATGTCGGAATAAAAATTCCAAACGACTTTATTGTTGGATATGGAATGGATTACGATGGATTAGGTCGTAATCTTCGAGATATTTATGTAATTGACCCAGAATAACCCCTCTTCATGTTAAACATCGTATTATTCGGACCTCCAGGTGCAGGCAAAGGCACACAAAGCGAGAATCTAATTAAAAAATATGGTTTAGTTCATTTAAGCACAGGAGACGTTTTTAGATTCAATATTAAAAACGAAACTCCTCTTGGCAACCTTGCTAAAAGTTATATGGATAAAGGAGAATTAGTTCCTGACGATGTAACAATTCGGATGCTGGAAAGCGAAGTTCAAAAGCATGCAAGGCCTAAGGGCTTTATTTTCGATGGCTTTCCAAGAACAGCAGCTCAGGCCGAATCTCTTGACTTGTTTTTGGAATCAAAAGGTACTTCAATTGCCATGATGATAGCCCTTGAAGTCCCTGAGTCTGAGCTGGTAAAAAGATTATTACTAAGAGGAAAGGATAGCGGAAGGCCTGATGATCAAAATGAAGAAATTATTCATAATCGAATAAAAGAGTATAATAAAAAAACAGCTCCTCTTAAGGATTTTTACTCAAAACAATCGAAATTTCGTGGTATCAATGGAATTGGAAGTATTGAGGATATTTTTTCTAGAATTTGTGACCAAATAGGTTACTAGTACACTTTAATAACTTCTTATGGCTTCCAACTTTGTTGATTATGTGAAAATTTGTTGCCGCAGTGGCAAGGGTGGGGGAGGAAGTACGCATTTCTACCGCGATAAATTAACTGCAAAAGGCGGTCCTGATGGTGGAGATGGAGGGCGTGGAGGTCACATTATTCTTAAAGGTAATGCCCAGTTATGGACTTTACTTCATTTGAAATATATGAAGCATGTTATAGCTGAACCGGGAGAAAGTGGAAAGGGTATGCTCAAAACCGGAAAGGATGGTAAGGATATTATTCTTGAAGTTCCTCTTGGGACTGTAGCTAAAAATGCTGAAACGGATGAAGTGTATTTCGAAATTACTGTTGATGGTGAAGAGCGAATTTTGACCCCGGGAGGAAGAGGTGGATTAGGAAATAATCATTTCAAAACAGCAACTCGTCAAACTCCTCGTTTTTCTCAACCCGGTGAACCCGGTCGGGAAGATTGGAATATCCTAGAACTAAAAGTATTGGCAGATGTAGGATTGGTTGGATTTCCAAACGCCGGAAAATCAACTCTTCTAAGTGTTGTAAGCGCGGCTAAACCGGAAATTGCCAATTACCCTTTTACTACCCTGGTACCTAACCTTGGTATTGTTAAATACAGGGATTACCGTTCATTTATTATGGCCGATATCCCTGGTATTATTGAAGGAGCTCACGAAGGAAAAGGTTTGGGAACAAGATTCTTGCGTCATATCGAACGAAATTCCCTGCTCTTGTTTTTAGTGCCGGCCGATTCTCCAAGCATTAAGAAGGAATACAAAATTCTTGAAAAGGAATTGAAATTGTATAATCCTGAGTTACTTCATAAAACTCGGATTTTGGCTATTTCCAAATCCGATCTCTTGGATGAAGAACTTGAAAAATTATTGAAAAAGGACCTCCCCAGAGGCATTCAATATGTTTTTATTTCTTCTCATACCGGTCAGGGTATTCAGCAACTAAAAGATAAAATTTGGTCTGAATTAAATAAACCTCAAGACTAATTGCTTATTTCTAGTAATTCAATATCAAAAATTAATCTGGAATGCGGAGGTATTTCTGGTGGGCTACCTTTATCTCCATATCCCAAATGAGGAGGTACTATAATTCTGACTTTTTCTGTCTTATTCATTAACGGAAGAATCTCATCCCAAGCTTGAATAACCTCACCGGTTCCTACGGTAAAATGGTACGGAATTCCTGTATCATAACTTGAATCAAATTTGGTCCCATCCCATAAAAATCCTGCATAGTTTACCATGGCTTTTTGCTTTGGTAAAATAGGATTGCCATTACCTGCCTTTAAAACAATATACCTTAATCCGGAATTTGTTCGAAGGGTATCACCCTGAATGGCTTGATAAGTGTAAGGTTTGTAAGGTTTTACTTCAACAAGTTCAAGTTCAAATACTAAAGTTGAATTAGGGGGAATTACTTCCAAGTCTTTGTTTCCATAGGCTAAGTTCGGAGGTATGGTAATAATAGCCTTATCTCCTTTATACATTTCAAGTAGGGCTTGTTCTAATCCTTTAATTATTAATCCGCTACCTATTTTAATTCCGATTGGTTGGTAACGTTCCCTACTATTGTCAAAAACCTTTCCTGTACTTAATTTGCCCAAATAATGGAAATATACCTCATCTCCTGAATGAACCTTGGGCCCATCACCTAGGGAGGTTAAGGTATATTTTACTCCTGATTTTAATTGATACTCCTTGTTGATTTCCCGTTTGGAACTCGTATTGGATTTAGCTTCGGTTAAAACTAAGTTTTGCTTGGTTTTACAGGAATTAAAACCAAGCAAAATGATAAAAAGTAAACCAAGGAGACGAACCAAAGTACTTTTATTTTTTATTTATTTCCAATAATTCCACCTCAAATACTAAAGTAGCAAATGGAGGTAATTGTCCTCCGCCATCACCATATGCCAATTTAGAAGGGATAATTAATGTTGCCTTACTTCCTTTTTTCAATTTTGAAAATGCAAGTTCCCACCCTGGTATAACTTCTTGTCTGCCAAGTCTAAATCCAATTGGTTTTTTTCTTTTCAAACTGCTATCGAACACTTGTCCATCTAGAAATGTACCTTCATAATGTACTGTAATACTATCACCATCTTGAGGAGTAGCACCTTTACCTTCTTTTGTTATAATGGTGTAAATTCCATTTTGGTCTGGCTTTTCCTTAATACCTTTTGAAGAAACATAACTGGCAATTTTGCCTGCTTCCAGAGATGCCATTGCGGCCATTTCTTTTTGCATTTGTTTTTGATATTCTTCTTGGGTTTCAACTTTCACCATTTTAATATCAAATTTCAAAGCATCCCCTTCTTTAAAAAATTTAGGTTTAGGTGCTCTGCTCGAATGTTTATAAAATGAATCTGCGTTTACAATAAAGGTGGCGCTGTCTCCTTCATTAAGCATGGCAAATCCTTCTTCAATGCTACCTGCATATTTGCTTTCCGGCATTGGGAATTTTTGCACGTTTTTGAATTTTCTGGAGTCAAATAGAACAGAATCTGTTGTAGAATTTTTTAATACAAGCTGAAGGGTAATGATATCTCCTACCGATGGTGCTTTGGCATCTTCATCGTGGTTGTGATACTGATAGAATAAACCGGTTTCAGATTCATCAAATCCAGAATATTTTGAGTTTTTACATGAGGAAAAGGTTACTGCAGCTGCTATTCCTAAAAGGAAGATTTTTTTCATTATTGTTTTACTATTTTAAATCAACTAATTCAATGTCATAAACTAGGGCGACCTTCATTGGTATTTTATTGCCATCTCCAGGCAGCCCCCATCCGAGGTGCGAAGGTAGTATAAACCTAGCCTTGGAATTTTTTTTCATAAATAAAATTCCTTCCTCTAATCCTCTTTCAACTCCTCCATGGGCAATTTCAAAAGTTTTTACCCCATCCTTATTCGAATCGTAGCAAAGGGTTCCATCTAAAAGATAAAGTTTGTACCTGATAGATGCCTTCTGTCCGGGCTGGGCTAAATTTCCTTTCCCTTCCTGATAAATTTCATACCTTAAACCTGTCCCGGTTTGGGTCATCTTCCATGCTCTTCTTTGAATGTATTGATCAATTTGGAGGGCTTCGTTCTTGGTTACAACCCTGTTGGCCTTAACTAATGGGTCTTTATAATCTTCAGGCCGGCCCGGTGGTACATAGTCATCCGACCCGCAACCGGCAAACATAAAAATTACAAGAATTATAGCTAAATGCCTCATGCTTGACTAACTTGGTTTTTGAAATCTAAAATATCAAGGTAAGTGAGGAAAGTACTATTGCCCAAAAAATGACTGCCATACTTAAATAGGTAAAAACTTTCTTTTTGTTATGAAAGTACCTAAAGGCAATAAAAGTTCCTAAGGGAATGGATAATATAACCGGGGTTATTAGTGCAATTCCTGGTAAACCAAATTTTCGAACGGTCATTACAATAATCTTATTTTTCCAGGTGAAAATTCTCTTTTTATCTATTGTAGTTATTTTCCCTTGTAATGCCTCCCTGCTTTGCTTCTCTAGTTCTTTTTTCTTTTTGGCTTTAATAATTGCCTGAAGAGCTGCTTTGCTGATTTGAAAAAATACAGATACACCTAATACTCCACCAATGGCAGTGATAGCGAGCGTTTCAAAATAATTAAATCCATAGGCGGTAGCCAATGGTGCTGCTGTAATAAATTTTACGGCACTCATAAAGCCTACAAATAGAATCTTAAGAATATTTTCCAGCATGTTTAATACTACAAATTTAACGGACACGAATCGTTATTGGTTGTTTTCTCCATAACAATTAACACTAATTCCGAAAAATAAGTTTATTCTTTCACACCAAAGGCTAAATCTCCTGCATCTCCCAAACCTGGAACTATATATCCATGGGCTGTAAGTTCGTCATCCACTGCTCCTGCCCAAATGGTCACATTTGACGGTAAGTTTTTCTTGGCATAATTAATTCCTTCTGTGCTTGCAATTACACATACTAAATGGGTATGCTTAGGTTTTCCTTTCGCAAGCAAGGCTTTGTAGGTTAGAACTAAGGAAGCTCCGGTTGCAAGCATAGGATCGGTTAAAATTAAAACCCTGTTGTCAAGGTTTGGACTTGAAACATATTCTAATTTAATTTCAAAACTTCCGTCCTTGTGGTGTTTACGATATGCCGAAATAAAGGCGTTATCTGCCTGATCAAAATAATTAAGAATTCCCTGATGCAAGGGAAGTCCGGCTCTTAATATGGTAGCTACTACCGGCTGCTCTTTCGCTAATTCAATATTGGCAATTCCGAGCGGAGTATTCACTTCTGTGGTTTCATAGGCAAATTCCTTACTAATCTCATAGGCTAATACTTCTCCAATGCGTTCAATGTTTCTTCTAAACCGCATCCGATCTTTTTGAATAGTCTCATCCCTTATTTCTGCAAGGAATTGATTGAAAACTGAGTTCGATTTTCCTATAATATTTACCATGGCGCAAGTATACTACTTATGCCTAAATGATAGTGTAATTCCATGTGAATTTGAAACGAAAAAACTAAATTATTTTGTCAGTTTTTTCTCTGTATCCGGATAAACATACAGTTTTCCGGTATATATATGACGCATGTCGTTGTTATCCAATATGTTAACCTTGTAAACATAAATATCCTGCTTGATCATCTTCCCTTCACTCGAATTCTTAAAATCCCTTACTGACCCATCCCATGTTTCTTCAGGATTTTTTGACCTGAATATTTCTTCTCCCCACCTGTTGAAAATCTGTAATTCGTAGGTCTTTATTGCCATTCCTTTCCCTCCCCAAATTTCATTTTTCAAATCATGATTAGGTGTAAATGCATTCGGAATATACCAGGCAAAGTCCGGAACCACATGAACATACCTTGAAATTGTATCTAAGCATCCAAATTCAGTTACTGCGGTTAGAAACAAATGATACATTCCTGTATCGTTATAAATATGTTCAATTAAATCGTTCAAATTGTCAGTATTCCCATCTCCATAATCGATAGTACATGAATTCCAGCCTAAACTCTCATTTACAATTATTACAGAAGGATTCAAAATTCCAACCGTTTCTTTGTCTGTTGAAAAATCTGCAGTAGGCAATGGATGAACCGTAACCGCATCTGCCGCAACCAATGTATCTATGCAACCATCAATGCTTTTAACAATTAAGGTAATATCATACAAGCCTGTTGGGAAATCTTCGGGTCCTGGTGCTAAATCGTCCGATGTATTTCCATTGCTAAAATCCCAGAAATAATCGATGATTTGATGAGGAGGATTGATTGGTGAAGATCCGCTAGAGAATCGAACGGTGTGTACATCACATCCTTCATCATCATCCATCACAAAATCAGCCTGTGGTATCGGATTCACTTCCACCGGAGTATTTGCCATTCCAATACAGCCCTGATCCGAAATTACCGTTAATGTTGTGGCATAGGTACCTGCGGCAGGATATAAATGGCTGGTAGAATCCCCACTAAATGTAGTATTATCTCCAAAATCAAATAAATATGAATTAATGCTGCCATAACTAATGGTGGAGGTTGATTCAAAAATCATAGGTACTTTGTCGCAAACATCTGGTGATGTAAAACTGGCAATAGGTAGAGGATAAATTTTCACCTCTTGTATCATAGTGTCTTTGCACTGTGAAAAATTCTCAACAATCAATCGAACCATAAATCCTGTATCAGGTTTTGATCCTATATAAGCATGAACTGGATTATACACAGGGTCTTGGACCGTCGCAATGGGTGGCTCTCCAAAATCCCACTCCCTTAGGGTAATTACATCGTTGGGATTGGTTGAATTATCTATAAATGTAATGGGTGTTCCTTGACATAAATCCAATGAAGAAACCGTAAAACTAGCGGTTGGCTTTTCAGATACAACTACATCTTTGGTAACCGTAGATGTACAAAGGCCGGCAACAACATCCAATGTAACAGTAAAGGTTCCTGGACCTAAGTAATTATGAACCGGATCATGAGCTACCGAAAAGGTTCCATCTCCGAACGACCAGGTTTGGGTGGTTCCAATTGCTGGAATAGTGGTATTGGTGAATATGGCATTATCCTGAGGATCACAAATTGGAACCGGAGTAGTAAAATTTGCTACCGGTAAGGGTTGAACATAGATTGATTCGGAATAAGATGCACTACATTGATTTCCGTCTACAATAGTTAAAACTGCTGTGCAATTGGTATTACTCGAAAATGTATGAGAAGCATTAGCTGTTGTATATAGGCCTCCTGGAGGATTGATTTGCCATCTAAAGGTCATGGCAGGATCAGTAGGTGTTGTATTATAAAAATTTGTTGGTGTTCCAATACATGAAGTGTCGTAAATAAATGATGGTATCGGGTTGGGATAAATGGTCAACGGCTGTGTTACACTACCGGGGCAGCTTTCAATAGTAACTACCGATAAGGTAACATTGTAAGTACCGCTGGCTAAATAAGGATGTGAGGTAATTTGTCCGGTCCCAAATGGATTTGTTCCATCCCCAAAATCCCAGGTATAGTTTGCAATGGTGGATGGTGTTGGCACAGTGGAGGTGCTTTGAAAACTGATGAGTGAGTTTGGGCATTGTCCAATACCTCCTGTAGTAGAAGTCGTGAAACTTACGGTTGGATTGGCATAAACAGTCGCTGTTCCGGTCCTGGTAACCGAACATCCGGATGGAGTTGTTGCCGTTACTGAATAGTTTTGTTGACCTGCCGAAGCATAGGTATGCGATAAATCAGATCCGTTTTGAACAGGTGAACCATCACCAAAATCATAACTAACACTGTAGGTGTCTGTACATCCTCCGGTGAAAAATACTGTTTCATCAAATACAACAGGAGCTCCTTCGCATGGAGATGATTGGGTTACCGTTAAATCGGGTAATCCGGTTACATCTAAAATCCTACTCGTACTTGCCATACATCCACCATCCGTATTTACGGTTAAGGTAACTGTAATTTGACCGCAGTTGGTTACATTAATTACAGGATTCTGTAACCCTGAATGAATCGTTAAGCTTCCAAAATCCCAGTCATACGACTGAATACTACCTAAACTAACTGTGCTATTGTCTACAAAAGCTGCTGCCGAATTTTCGCAAATTCCTCCTGGAGTAGTAAAGTCAGCAACAGGTACCGGACTTACCTGAAATTCTGTACCCGATATGGTCGTGGCTATTCCGGGTGTTTGTAAGGATACATTGGTTCCTGTCTGTCCATTGGTCATATTGGGTTGTCCTCCGGTTCCGGCATTGCCAAATCCAACGTCAATTCCTAATCCCGGACCATTGCTTACGGTATAAAATCGTTTAACACGTCCCCCACTGCCTCCTCCTCCTCCTTCCACATTCACAGAACTTGCACCATTACCACCTTTGCAGGTTATTGTCCCTGTTCCATTAATGTAAATACCTTGCAATAATACACCTCCTCCCGATCCTCCTCCTTCACTTTCTTTTTGGGGATCATTGCAGCCGGTCGCATTTTGCCCATTCATCGAAATGTTCCCATTCACATTGATAACCAATCCTGTTGCGGTAAAAGCACCACCTCCCGCTGCCGATGCCGGACATTCAGAACCTCCTCCTCCTGATCCCATATCGATATCATTGGCATTCGCCGTTCCATATGGTTGTCCTGCATTCGATGGAGTCGAAATCCCTCCTCGTCCACCAAAATTACCATATCCTCCGCCTCCGCCTCCAATCGTAGAAAACCCATCACCTCCTAATCCCAATCCGGCTGGTGGTCCGGGCGGACCGCTCGCTGGTCCATAACCTTTCCCATTCCCATCAATATTACCTAAAATATTGATTTTTTTTCCATTAAAAACCAATGGTTGCTGAGGATTTAAACTAACTGTAACCCCGGCATTCACCGTAATTCGATCATAGTTTTGAACACCACTTAAAGTCTGATTCGATGAAATAGTTAAACTGGTCGAAAAAAATGCATTGCAATTTGTCCCGGAAGGAGCAGCCGCATTGTCATAATACATATAAATGTCTAAAGTCGCACCTGAAGCTATGGATGGTAAACTTATCCAAATCTCTGTCTGTGTCGTGTTTATTCCACTTTCAATACAAAATGGTAAAGGATTTCCACAGGGAGAATCTAAAAATCGAAGATCATTTCCGTTAGCCTGTAATTTTCCCGCAGCAATCAAAGCTTGGGTGTTTATATAAAAAATATGTGGCGCACCTGCAACGGATGCATTCCCGTTTTCATTCTTAAATTGAATTAATTGGTAATGCTTCCAAGGGGTATAATCACAACAAGTTGCCGGATTGTTAATTTGTGAATAGGCAATTGGTCTGTATGCCCATAAACAGATTAACAGAAGGGAAATATATCTAAGGTTTTTCTGCACTTTTTCGGTAATGTGCAAATCTAATCATTATAACCATTCCAACAATTACATTTTTCTAATTTTGTCGGTCAAAACTGCTTAAATTTTCATTCTTCATTAAACTTTAAAGGTTCATCGTGTCGGGTTTTAACACTTTACATGCTATTTATTGAGTTCTATCACTGTTCTCCCGTCGTTTTCTTTCTTCTTTTTGACTAGTTTTTTATCTATTTCTAAGTTGGATGCGGGCCCCCTTCCGCCATCCTAAAAATGTGCCAATCCCCGAATAGAGTGCCTGGCGTTCGGGTCACGCTTTCGGCTGTAGTCCTCGTCCCCCTAGGCTAACGCCGTCGGTGTCCTGTGGGCTACTTGCCTCTATCGTTGCCCGAGGTGCAAAACCCAATTGCCGTGCATAGACTTGATGTTTTTCAAGTTATTTTTGGTTGTTTTGTGTCAATTCCTTTATGTACTTAAGTGTTAACTCCATTTAATGTAAATCCGTGGTTGGTTTAATAAATTGGTTCATGCACAAAGACCCGGAGGTTCCGTGTTTTATGAATATTAACTCCTTCCTTCTGAAATAAAAGGTTATCCTAATTTTCGCCCATTTCCTGTTACATTAAAGGATTCCGTCTATCTCCGGTTTTTATTGTCGAATGGATTTTTTGGTTGCTTCAGTCGATTTTTTGATTTTGACCGGTTCACCTTGTTTGTATATTTGGCAAGTGAGAATTATACTATTTCTATGGGCTTTTATGTTGTTTCCCTTCCAAGGATTCAATCAATATTATAGCGGAGAGCGAACTAAAGTTGAATGGAATGGCGATTTTGAATTTCTCGAAGGTATCTATTTGGTTATTAATGACTTTAGGGCCAACGACCCATTGCCGGCCGACAGTGTTTTAAGTGACTTTAATTCTGAAGAAGAAGATTTCTTAAAAAATGTTCTGGAGCAAAAGGAGTTGGTTTATTCATATAATTTACACATTAATCGAATATTGACAGATAAGGTTTGGGGGTATTGTAGCAATGGGAATGTATATATTCAAATTCAAGGATCATTTCATCGCATAATGACCATTGGTAGCCTATGTCAATTTGTGGCTACTATTACTACTTATGTACCGGTAAATAATAATGGATTTTACCCTGGAACTCCCTACATGGGAGGTGTTACCTATGTTCCTTCTACAGAAATTAAGAAGATGTTGTTGGATTATAATACAGGTAAAACCGTCGAGTTTACTACGGATAATCTGGAGGAATATTTACAGCGAATACCCGGACTTGCTAAGGAGTTTAGTGCTTTAAGCCAAAAAAAGAAAAAGGAAATGCTTCATTCGTTTCTAAATAGATACAATGAAGCATTTCCTTTATTTATTCCGGAATAAGCAGGTTGTTTCCAGTTCTGTAATGAAGCAACTGCTGTATTTCAAACATCACCATTGGTGCTTTCCGGAACGCTGAAATGGAAGAAAAGCTTATAAAAAATAGAAGATACTTTACTTCTGTTCGAGTGTTTTCTGTTTTGATTAAAATTTATAATATGAATTAGTGGAGTGATTTTGGAATGTCACAAACTAAGGGTTAAAACTTACCAATTCCATTTTGTAATCAGTAAACATGCCTGGGTTACCGTTGGTATGTTCATCATATTCTTCCTGGTAAATAAAAATACCTTGATTGGAATTGAAATAATTTACTCCTTCGAGGCTATTGGTATCGTAATTTTCAATTTTTAAGCAGTTGGAAATAGTTCCTGCAGCAACGGTTATGGATTGGTCCACAGCCACAACCTTCATCGTGTCTACACTTCCGTCAGTAACCAAGGTGGTGTAGCTTTCTCCTACCACCGCAGGATCTTTTATCCATAAAGTTGGTGTCGAAGTACCCGGGTTAATTTTCCACCAACCATCCGATCTTTTTTGGAAATAGGATACCACCGCCTGGTCTTCTGTACGAGTCAGTTTTAACCAGTTGCTTCCTTGAATGCTAGTGTCTGAGGCTAGTAAATGAAAATCCATTGTGGATTCAATGCTTCCGTCCTCGTTAAGATCGGTCATACGTAAAACCCAGGTACTACCGGCTTTGGGTTCTGATGCAGTGGGTGTGGTGTTTTCGTCCTCGTCCTTTTTGCAGGAATTAAGCAAGGAAAGTCCTAAAAGGCAGGAAAAAAGAATAGTTGATTTTTTCATGTTGAATTAGATTGTTGGTGCAAAATTCAACCGGAATTAAAAAAAAATCAATACGAAAAAAGTAGTATTTCTTAGTTGAGAACTATAGATGGGTAGCTTATACAGAAAGTGCCAGTTAAGTGTGTCGGAAACAGTGAAGATATTGCCATATTTCGGAATAACAATTAGCAGCATCAGATTACTGACTTCTTTACAAAACCTCAAGTAATTTAACCTAAAATCTGCAATAGAATTCAATTACGGCTTACAATTGTTTCAAATACAAGTGTTTCAGAACAATTTTTGACTTCAAAATAGTTTGGTAAAGAAATTTCAGGCTGAGGTTTCGACTCGGGCAACGATAGAGGCAAGTAGCTCCAAGCCAACGCAGCGTTTAGCGGAGTTGGCGCGGACTACAGCCGATAGCGTGACCCGAACGCCCATGCAAGTTGGTTTGGGTTTAGCAAATAGATAGTAGGGCGAAGGGGGCCCGCATGATAAGTATAATAAAATATAAAGGATTGGTGAAGATAGACTTCTTTAGAATGAATGAGTTAATATTTTATGCTTTTATAATTTTAATATTTTTTCTACAGTTTACAGGAATTATTTTTTATAAATAATGTAATTTTAAGTATTTATTATAGTCCAAGAACTGACTTTATTTCCTGATATCCTGTTCTACTAAGTGGAATTTTATCTTTATTAATCAGCAAGGCGATATGGCTGTTTTTTTCCATGGTTTCAATTTTGTTAATGGCCTTTAACTGAACCAGATAAGATCTGTGAACTCGTACAAAATCTTGTTTGCTTAAGATGTTTTCGAAATGTTGGAGTGTCTTTTTTTTCAAGAAAACCCCATCCTTGGTGTGAATCTTTACATAATCATCATAAGCTTCCAAATACAGAACTTCTTGAATGGGAATAATTTTAATATTTCCTGCAAATTTTACTACTATTCGGTTAGTTTCCTCAGCATGACTCAAATGATTATGCTTTATTTCTGGCTCAATTTCAATTGCTTGTTGGGTAGATTTCCATTTTTGAATGGCCTTGTTGAATCTTTCCTTTCCAATTGGTTTTAGCAGGTAGTCAATTGCCTGAGCTTCAAAAGCTTGAAAGGCATATTCGTCGTATGCAGTTGTGAAAATGACACTTGGTTTAAAATCGAGCAATTCAAGCATTTCAAATCCGTTTATTTTAGGCATTTGAACATCAAGGAATACCAATTGTGGCTGTAAGTCCTGGATAGCTTTTACGCCTTCAAACCCATTGTTACATTCCTTTATCACCTCAAATTCCGGAAAAGAAGCCAAAAATTCCTTAATAAGTTCCCTGGCTAGAGGCTCATCATCAATCAAAATTGTTTTTATCATAGTTGTTGAGGTATGGTGAGTATCGTTTGAAAGGTATTTTCATTAACCTGAATATCGAGCAAATCGGAGCGAGAAAATAGAAGGAATAGCCTCCGTTGAATGGACTTTAATCCGAAACCAGTTCCGGCTTTAGGGTTAGTAGTTTCGGAATCGAATGAATTAATTATTCGAATTATCAGGTATGGTCCGTCTTTTTCCGCACTTATTTCTATTTGGGTTTGGGCAATGGTATCGTAAATTCCGAATTTCACTGCATTTTCTACTGCCGGTTGAAGCAATAATGGTGGAATTAGCAAAGAAAGGGTTTCATCAGCGCATTTTAATCTGACATCCAGTCTATTTCCAAAACGGTGTTTTTCAATTTCCAGATACCGTTTTACCTGGTTTAATTCTTCTTGGAATTCAACCAATTGGTTTTCATCCTTTTTAAGAGTTCCACGTAAGAAATCCGATAGTTTCAGAATCATTTCTCTTGCGGTTTGTGGCTGATTACCAATTAAGGAATAAATGGAATTTAGACTATTAAAGAGAAAATGGGGCTGTAATTGCTGCCGAAGGTTTGCCAATTCAGCTTCTTTTGCAAGTTCTTCGGTAAGAAGCTGGCGATGAGAAATTTCTTCCTGATTCTTAAGTAAACCGGAAAAAATTGTCCATAAACTGATGGTCATTAACATAAGTAAGGAATAAACCCAAATGAATGGTATCCATGGGGCGAATTCGATTTTAGGAAGCGCAAACAGTACCTGAGTTTCAAGGGAAAGTTGAATAAAACTTGTTAGGATTAAAAAGCTAATTAAGAGGTTTCCGGTTAATTGGAAGAGAATGTTTTTTTTTCCGATATTAATAAAGTTAGCTATTTGTCCGGTTATATAATTAGTTAATGCCAGTAAGAAATGTAGTATTAGTGCCGGGTAAAAACTTTGCTCCCAATTGAGCCCGGTTCTATGCCAAACAAAAACCCATATAATGGTCCAACCTAGCCACCAAGGTATAAAATACTTCCACTGTGAACTTTTGGATGTCATGCTTTTCATTAACTGGACTTTGTTATTGTATCGGTGTAAATGTTTACTATTTTTTTAATAACTGGTTTAATTAAGCTAAATCGGACAGGAATGGTTAAAGGCTGATGGATGTAAACAACTCAAGCCCATTGTTTTTTTGTTGTACCATTTGAAGGTAGCCTTCCGGATGGTAGGTTTCATGAGTTTGTGAAAAAATCAAACCTCCGTTGCTTAAGGTTTGAAGGGATGTAAGTTCAGAAACTCCGATAAAAATCCAGGAAACCAGGTTTTTGTTGGAATTCAAAAAGGTTGATTCTTCCTTTTTGCCGATTAAATGAGCATTGGATAAAGCTAAACCTGGGGTAGGAGCAGTAAATATCCTAAATTGTTCGTCAAATTGTTGGACGTCCTTATTATTTTGAACCTCAATTTTGAAAACGAGTTTTGCCAAGTAGTAGGAATTCATAGTTTATAAAATTAATATGAATGGATTTCAATACCTCCGAAAACTGCTGCACCTTGAAGAACCAAAACTTTGGATTGATCGGAAAATTCATCTTTAAGAATTGGACGTTTATCTTCCACACTACCAAAAACAGCATCAAGTTCAGAATGTATTTCCCAATGGGGTGGAATTATTAGTTTGGTTCCTCCAAAAACCTGATTTACTTCTAACTCCACCCTTCCTTGGATATCTGCCTGGCTTAAGTTTATTTCTGCACCACCAAATACAGCATTTACTTCTCCGCCTCTAAAGTTTTTAGAGATTATTTTTTTTTTTACTCCACCGAATATGGAATTCACTTCGATGTAATTTTCGGGAGAGTAGTCGTTTTTATTAAATTCAGCTTGTGCTTTCCATTGTTGTTCCCAACGTTGCCACCGACGAGTATGCTTATAGTTATGACAATTTTGTTTTCTCCTGAAACTTCCACTTGGTTTAAACAAAACGTATAATCCAATCAGGATAATGACCAATGGCCAAACGAATTTACCTATGATTAATGCTGGTAGAATGCTTTTGGTAAGGAATAAAGTTCCAATAACGACAAGGATAAAGCCACCGAAGAAATGCCGGATGGGGTTTTTTATCCAAATGGATAATCCGATTACAATGAGAAGCATGGGCCAAGAAATGAGCCAATGCGGAATGTTCATGCCAAGTTCTTTTAGCAGAAATAGTACCCCAACCGATAGGATAATGAATCCGGTAAAAACTTTACTTCGTTTGTGGGATTTTTCTTGTTCCCTCCAAAATTGATTGGGGGTGTTTTGATTTTTTTGTTCTGGGTCTATAATTTCCATTGTTTAAATATTTTTGACAAAGATGTGTTTACATTACAGGGTTTGTCAATAGGAATTAGGCGAACATAGGTTAAAAAGTCGGTAAATGGTACACTGAAGTCGGTAGGTTAATCAAAATAATTGAAGGGTAAAATGGGGATTTAACCAAAATTGTATTTGTTGGAGTCGAACATCTATTAAATTTGTAAATCTATGAAGGAAATCCAATCCCAAGAAATTCCGGTTTATACACTTATTGATCATTCTGAAAAAAAGGAGGTTCCATTTGAGTTTATAACGATGGAGGAAATTGGTGCGCAACGTGAAGAAGAGAATCATGTGCCACATCGTCATGATTTTTTTGCAATTATCTGGGTAAAGAAGGGTAAGGGTAATCATTTAATAGATTATACCAATTATTCCTTTGGCGACAATACTATTTTCTTTTTGGCTCCCGGACATGTTCATTTGGTTAAAGAAGAAATTCCATGCCAAGGCTATGTTATATTATTTACGGAAGAATTTTTAGGATTAGTTCCGGATGGTGGTACTAGTGTCGCATGTTCCATGATATCCCAAGCTGTTGAATTTCCTTATATTGTTCCCAACGAAGAGGAATCTAGAGCTTTTCAAAAGGTAGTTGATTCCATAGGAGGAGAATTTAAAGCCAATGAATTAGGAAGAGATGAAATTATTAGGAGCCAGTTAAAGGTTTTTATGCTTTTGGTTGCCAGGCATCGGGATAGACTTAGTAAGCTAAGTGGGATAAATCCTTTGCATCCGACCAACGATTATTACCGCAATTTTTTGGTAAGTTTAGAGCGGAATTTTAAAAAGGTGCATAGTGTTTCTGCATATTCAGAGATGTTGCATATTACATCGGCCAAGCTAAACGAGTTAGTAAAATCAAACAGAGGTACTACGGCAAGCCAGATGATTAAAGATCGCTTAATTTTAGAAGCTAAGCGAAATTTATCTCATACTGAAAAAACAGTCAAAGAAATTGCTTTCGAACTTGGCTTTGAGGATCATAGTTATTTTATTCGCACATTCAGAATAGAGACCGGAAAAACGCCTCAAGAATTTAGAGAGGAGCAACGATCCTTATGGGCTGCCTGATTTATTTCGATCTAGGTTTTATCGCTTTTAGCTCAACTTCCTTATTTATAACAAAATAGGAGGTTTCCAAGGGTACCTCTAAGTTTTCGGAATGAAACATGTACCCTTTGGCTTCGTAGCTGATATTGTATGTTTTGCCTGAATGAAGGATTAAAATAAATCTACCTGTTTTAGGATTAGGTCTGTAAATACCATAGAGTTCATCATTTTGATTGACAGTGATGGTTACATCTGAAGGAATAACATCGTTTGCGCTGGTAATATATCCTCTATAAACGGTCAATGGAACTTCTTTTTCCATTTCCAGGCTAATCAAATATAAATCTTTTTCACCCAGTCCCCCAGCTTGACTAGAGGCGAAGTAGGCTCTTTTTCCATCAGGAGAGGTAGTAAAAAAGTATTCGTCATCAGCCGTATTAATTGGGAAGCCAATATTTTGAGGAGTGGTCCAGGTTCCTTCCGGCATTTTGTTTGAAAAGAAGATATCAAAGCCTCCTATGGAGCTATGTCCTCTAGAACTAAAGAAAAGAGTATTTCCATCCGGGTGAATAAAGGGTCCTTCTTCATCAAATTTGGTATTGATTTGGGGTCCGGCATTGAGAGGTAGTCCCCAATCTCCGGTAGGTAAGCGTTTAGAAATGTAGATATCCATTCCTCCATATCCACCTTCTCTATCACTAGTAAAATAAAGTGTATTTCCGTCTGCACTAACACTTGCATGAGTTTCTCTTGCTCCGGTATTTATTTGATTACCCAATTTAACCGGTTTGCCCCAGGTGTCCCCATTGAATTTACTTACATAAATGTTTCCGTCTCCCATATCATCCCTGTAAATGAAGAGTTGTTCACCATCAGCCGAAAGTGAAATAGTGGCTTCATGGCCAACTGTATTGATATTATCACCTATTGGAAGTGGTTTGGTCCATTGACCATTTACTTTGTTAGACACATAGATATCTTCGAAGTATTTACCATCATCAGCCAATTGACCACCGGTTGAACCTTCCCGGCGAGAGGTAAAAATTAGGGTATTTTCCAAGGCGTCTAGAACCGGAGCATATTCATCGTATTTGGAATTTACAATTGGACCTAAGTTCTCGATTTGTGCTGTAGTTGGATTGGCAAAAACTTGTTTTGCATTGTTACACATTTCGATTTGTCTGTCAATATCTTTTAAGGTTTCACCATCACTTGCCGGTACGTATTTTTTGTATTTATTATAGTTGGCAATAGCGCTATCTAATTTATAATCCAAATGATAAGCCCGAGCTAAATAATAAATAGTAATGATCGGGGTTTTGGATTCTTTGTAATTCCATTCTTTAAAATTTGCATTAACAAATGCAGCTGCCTTAGCGAGGTATGGAATGGCTTTGTTTTTGGAACCGGAAGTGTTTAGATAAGCATAGCCGGTATAATAGCTGAAAACAGGATTTTTAGGGAATAAGCTATCCAGTGTATGTAAATCATTTAGAGCTGCTGCATAATTTCCATTATCTAAATTGGATTTAATGATGGGAACAACTTTTTGAGCATATTCCTCTTTTTCTACATAAACTTGGGAAAACAGGGTGGTGGTAGCTAGTAATGCATAGAATGCAGTAAGCAGTAGCCTTTTTAGCATGGTGATTGGGTTCAAATGGATAGGTCTACTTTTCAAATTTTTACAAATATCCAAATTAAATTATTTTAAACCAAATTGAAGGAAGTAGGTTACAAACAAAATGCTGTTTATCGAAGTTTCCTCTAAAGTAGAGAGTTTCATACTTCAAATGGAGGAACAATACTATCATCAATTTGATTATTAATTTCTAGCTCTTCGGATGATTCATTTTTTTCATCCAATCGGCTTACACTTAAAATGATTCCTACTGCAATACTGGAAAACCAGATAGAAGTTCCTCCCATACTTAAAAATGGAAGTGGTTGACCGGTTACCGGAAAAAGGTTACTTGCTACTGCCATGTTGATGAGTCCTTGAAAAATAAGACTAAAGGTACATCCCATGGCTAGTAATGCACCAAAAGTATGATTGCATTTAATCACGATTCGAATTCCTCTAAAGAGAATAATCAGATACAAGAATAAAACAAAGATTCCAAAAAATAATCCGTATTCTTCAATGATAATGGCGTAAATAAAATCTGAATAGGATTGAGGTAAAAAATACCGCTGGTCACTGTGTCCTGGACCTTTTCCAAGCAACCCACCGGTTGCGATGGCTATTTTAGCTTGTTCTACCTGGTATTGCTCTTCTGAGTTGTCGTCAGAGGATTTTCCCTTCATAAAATCTTCCACCCGTTGTTCCCAGGTCGCCAACCTAGGCATAGCTTGTGGAAATGCCTTTCCTAGTAAAACAATAAATACAATACCGGCCAAGGAAATACCTATCATTTGAAATAAGTACCTGTAATTTAAGCGGCCGATAAAGAGAAGGATTAAACAGGTTACAAAAAGTACCGCAGCTGTAGAAAAATTGCTTCTTACAATTAATGCGCAAATTCCAAAAACAGGCAGCATGATATGTAATGCAACCCATTTGTTGTCTGATAGTTTTTCTTTGCTTCTACTCATAACCCTGGCGAGGTACATGATCAAAGAAAGTTTGGCAATATCTGAAGGTTGGAAGGTTATATTGATGCCTGGAATTACCAGCCAACGACTTGCTTGGTTTATACTGGCTCCCATAAAAAAGGTCAAGAATAGAAGAAGTACACCTAACCCTATCCCTAGTTGAGAAAGTGGGGAGAAGTATTTATAAGGTATTTGGTGGAATGCCCACATTAGTCCAAGTCCAAAAACGATTATAAATATATGCTTATAAAGATAAAATTCGGTATTACCTGACTGATAGCGATAGGCCAGTGAGCCGGTTGAACTATAAACGGCTAAAATTGAAATTAAGGATAAAAGGAGAACTACCAGCCAAATGACTTTATCACCTTTCAAATATGTATCCAAGGAATTCACTAAAAACTATATAGTCGAAAAAAGATTGCGAACTGCTTTTTTATATTTGTTACCTCGATCTTGGTAACTATCAAATAAATCGAAACTCCCGCCGGCTGGAGATAGTAATACAACATCCCCTTTTTGAGCCATTGCAAATCCAGCGCGAACTGCCTCTTCAGCCGTTGAAACGGAAATAATAAGGTCAACTGTATTGGTAAAGGAATGAAAGATTTTTTGGCTTTCTCTGGTAAGACAAATAGTACCTTTTACTTTGTCTTTAACTATTGCATCCAGATTAGAATAGTCGTTTCCTTCATCCAAACCGCCCACAATCCAAATAATGGGTTTTGTCATTCGGTCGAGGCTATACCATGTTAAATCAACATTGGTAGCCTTGGAGTCATTAATAAACTCAATCCCTTTGAATTCACCAAGTGATTCAAGGCGGTGTTCTGCATTTGGAATATCATCAACGCTTTCACGGATGATGCTTCTTCTGATTTCCAGAAATGTACTGAAAAGATCGGAACTTAACCCTATTTCTTGTTTATCCATTAGGCAGTATTGGTAGAAAGCCAAAGATAACTTAGGGTAGGGAAGAGGTTTTTAAGGGAAATAAAACTTGTTAACGAAGAAAAGTTAAAAAGCGCTAATTTGCTCTTTTAACTCATCAACCGCCTGATTTAATATTCGAACAGTCTTTTCTATCTGACTAGGAATTATTTCAAGGTTGATTTGATTTAAAGAATTGTTTTCCAATTCTCGGATTTCGTCTTCCATTTCAACAATGCCAAAGAAAGTCATTGATGGTTTTATTTTGTGGGCGATGGATTTGATGGTTTGGTAATCGTGGTTGGCCAATGCGGTTTGCATTTTTTCCAAATTTCCGGGAGTTTCGTCAATAAAAGCCTCTGCTACTTCTTTAATAAATTCAGTGCTACCGCCGGAAAGCTCATTTAAATAGTCAAGATTTGTTACCATTTTCAATAGAATCTGGCACTTATACTTGTAAAAATAAAAAAGGTTATGGCCGAAAATTATGCTGCCGGTTGAGCTCCTGCGGCACTTGGTGCAGAAATGGTTTCTATATCACGATCAAATAAATACATACCGGCACTATCTTTTCCTATTAAATTTAATTTGTCTAATACCGTTTTTGCCAGGTTTTCTTCTTCCAATTGTTCAGTGACATACCATTGTAAGAAGTTGTGGGTGGTGAAGTCTTTTTCCTGAAGACATAATCCCACCAATCCATTTATTTCATTAGTTACTTGCCTTTCATGGTCTAGCACAAGTTGGAATAAATCCTTTACACTTTTAAAGGTTTTTGGAGGAAGTTTTGATCCCGGAGAAATACCATGTCCTCCCCGTTCGTTGATAAAGTGGATTAGTTTTAGCATATGTATCCGCTCCTCTTCTGCATGCTTATAAAGAAAACGGGATGTTCCTTCTAGTCCATTTACCTCCGCCCATGATGCCATAGCCAGATATAAATTAGAAGAATAAAATTCCATGGAAATTTGGTCGTTGAGCGCTTTTTCTATTTTTGAATTCATCGGATTGCAAGTTGCGCAAAAATAGAATTTAATCCTTTCCGGAATATAAGAATGTTCACTTAACCAAGGATTGATTTTCTAAGTATACTTGTTGGGAAATGCCCAAAATTACCGATTAAAATTTTCTTTCTTTATTTAGTAAATTTTGAAGATTATATCTGAGTTGAGTTTTTAAACTATCCCTTTGATTTTATGGTGCTATTTTTTGATTTTTATTACTTAAGTATTTGTTTATTTTTGCTGCATTAAGAAAAAAATGAAATATCTTTATTTAAGCATTTGGGCTATCTTGTTTTTGGGTATAAATTTAGGCTATTCTCAATCAAAAAAAAACAAATTCATCAAAAGATTTGGAGTTAATATGGGGTGAAAATTTTAGAATCCCTAAGAAGCATTTCCAGTTAGATTTTACAGGCAATCCAGACGATGGTTATGTTAATATTTGCTGGAGGAATAAGAAAAGTATTGCACTTCAGCATTTTGATAAAAATCTGAAATTTAAGAAAGAAGAAATTATTAGTAATAAGGAGAAAAAGGGTAGTATATTTGAAGGGACAGTAAAATTAAACGGTCGTTTTTTTATTCGGCAGGTTCGCAGAGACAAAAAAGCCAACAAATCCTATTGTATTGTTCAAGAAGTTGATGTAAAGTCCGGCAAACTTTTGGCGGAAAAGGTTTTGTGTGAAGGAGAATATAGAAGTTCTAATTTTTATTACAAATCCAGCAAAGACAAGGATTATTTTATGGTGTATTTCACCAAGCCTAAAGAAAGCAGAAGGGATTCTAAAAATTTCGAAACCTATTGTTTTAGGGTGTTTGATATGAATTTAAATAAGAAATGGGGGAAAGATGTTAGGCTTCCGTACCCTGAATCTGAAATACGTGCACAAGAGTTTACTTTGACTTCCAAAGGGGAGGTGTATATGTTAATGAAAAAACACCAGGATAATGGAGGTAAGAAGTTGAAGGGTTCTAAGGATACCGATTTAGATGGAAAAGCTTCAAGTAACTTTGGTTTGGAATTATACAAAGTGGATCCGAATGATTTTGAAATGGATAAAATCAAAGTGAAGTTTAATCCAAAATACTACTATTCTACTGTTAAGTTTTTCGAAACCGATGTCAATCAACTATTGTTGATAAGCCTATATTCTTCAGCCAAAAATGATTCGTATGATGGTTTATCGCTTATGACTTTTAATCCTGAAGCCGGAGAATTTGAAGAATCCCAATTGTATGAAATACCAACAGAATTAATTAAAGAGTTTGAAAGCGCTAAGGAAAATAGGAAGCGAGACAAAAAGGCTAAGAAAAAGGGTGATAATGATGAAGAAGCGGCTAGTTTGGAACTTAGGAGTGCAATTTTGGATAAGGATGGAAATCTCTACATTACTGCTGAGCAATATTATCTAGTTATTACCTCGCATACCCATACCGATGGCAAAGGTGGAAGTTATACTACCTATACCTATCATCACTATTTCCAGGATGTATATGTGTTTAAGATAAACAAGGAGAAGTCTTTGGAATGGGTAAAGAAAATCCCGAAAAATCAAGCTTCAGTTAATACTACCCGAACAATGGGAATTCACTCGATGGTATATAATGGTGATTATTATTTGGTTTATTTTGATAACACGGATAACTTGAAATTATCCGGCAGTAAAAGTCCATCGGTTTACGGACCAGGCAAAGGGATGCTATGTTACTCTAAAATAAATTCCGAAGGAAAAGTTCCGAAGGAAAAGTTGTTTGATATTAAAGAAGAAGAAAAGTACCTTGAAGTTACAGATTTCGAGCGAGTTGCCGAAGGAACTTACCTAACAACTGCTTATTTTAAGAAAGATAAAAACCCGGTAATTCTTAGGGTTAAAGATTAATTAAAACTTCCTATTACTGCCTTCTCCCGGCGGGAAATCCAAAGAATAATGCAATCCGCGGCTTTCCTGCCTTTTCATGGCACAGCGAATAATAATGTAACTCACATTAATCAAGTTTCTTAATTCGCATAACTGGGTAGATAAGGTGGTTCGGTTATATAGGTCTTCGTTTTCCTGGTAAATAATATTTAGCCTGTCTAAGGCTCTCTTAAGTCTAAGGTTTGAGCGAACAATTCCGACATAACTGCTCATTATTTGCTGAACCTCTTTTAAATTTTGGGTAATTAATACCATTTCTTCCGGATAGGAAGTTCCGCTATCATCCCAGTTGGGAATTTGATTGTTAATATCGATAGTATCCAGGTTTTCAATGGCATCCATAGCTGCTTTATGTGCATAAACTACAGCTTCCAGCAAGGAATTGGATGCTAAACGGTTGGCACCATGTAAGCCTGTGCTACTGCATTCTCCTGCCGCATATAGGTTTTTTATGCTTGAACGTCCATTTAGGTCAACTTTAATCCCGCCGCAGATGTAATGAGCAGCAGGTACAACCGGAATATAATCCTTTGCTAAATCAATTCCAAGACTTAAACATTTGGCGTAAATATTCGGGAAATGGTTCACGAGTCCGTGTTTGTCTAAGTGAGTGCAATCCAACCAAACATGGTCTTCTCCCGACATTTTCAATTCGTTGTCAATCGCTCTGGCCACAATATCTCGAGGAGCTAGAGAGCCTCTTGAATCATATTTGTGCATAAATTCTTGGCCATTTTTGGTTCTTAAAATCCCGCCATGTCCTCGAACGGCTTCACTAATTAAAAAGGAAGGACGTTCACCGGGATTATACAAGGAGGTTGGATGAAACTGAATAAATTCCATGTTTTCTACTCTCCCTTTTGCTCTGTAAACCATGGCAATTCCATCTCCTGTTGCAATTTCAGGATTGGTGGTACTTGTATAAACATTACCTGCTCCACCGGTAGCCATTAAAGTGGTTTTTGCTAATATGGTTTCTACCTTTTTTGACTTGATATTAAGTACATAAACGCCGAAGCACTGAATATCCGGAGTGTTTTTGTTTACTTCAACACCCAAGTGATGCTGGGTAATAATATCAACGGCGAAATAATGATCAAAAATTTGAATATTCGGATGGTTCTTAGCTTGATTTAATAAGGCTCTTTCAATCTCAAACCCGGTTTTGTCTTTGTAATGAAGAATTCGTTTTTCACTATGACCACCTTCCTTGGCTAAATGGTACTCTCCCGATTCCGTTTTGTCAAATTGGGTACCCCAATCGGCAAGTTCTTTTACTCGTTCTGTTCCTTCATTGATAACCATTCTAACAACTGCTTCTTCGCAAAGTCCGTCTCCGCATTCCAGGGTGTCTTTTACATGTTTTTCATAACTATCGTGCTCATAAATTACAGCAGCAATACCTCCTTGTGCATATTTCGTATTGCTTTCATCTTCATTGGCTTTGGTAACCATTATTACCTTGCCTTTTTCTGCCACTTTTAGTGCATAGCTTAAACCGGCTATTCCTGATCCAATGATTAAAAAATCTGTTTTCATACTTTAATTAAAATTCCAAAGAGTACAAGCCACAACTCCTGCAGTTTCGGTTCGTAATCTAGAGTTACCTAATGAAATGGGTTGAAAGTTTCTTTCTATTGCCGCCTTGACTTCTTCTTCGGTAAAATCTCCTTCTGGTCCAATATAGATAGATGTGGCTTGATTGAGATCCTTAAAACCGGCTAGTGGTGAGCGCTCCAAATGACCAATGCAGTGTGCTATAAGTTTAATTGGATTGGAATCTGATAGACAATCCTTGAATTTTTTTTCTGAATTAAGAATGGGTAGATGCAATCTTCCACTTTGTTTCATAGCGGAAATAAGAATTTTTTGCCACCTCTCATGCTTGGCAAAAAACTTTTCACTTCGCTGGGTAATCAGCGGAGTGATGGATCCAATTCCTATTTCGGTTGTTTTTTCTAAGAACCATTCAAAACGTTCGGGATTTTTCGGCAATGCCATGAAAATGTGCAACAAGGGTGCTTGTAGTTCTTGCTGTTTCAATTGCAGTATCTCTGCCGAAAAATCGTTTGGCTTACCCGATACAATTCGAGCATCCCATAAATCTCCTTTTCCGTTCGTAACCTGAATGATATCGCCTTCCCGATGTCGAAGCGTTTTTAAAGCATGCTGTCCTTCTTCCGGTGAGAATCGAAGAAGGTTTTGGCTCTGTTCTGTAGCGTAAAACAATGTCATTCTAGTTTGCGAAAGTAGGTCGTTCGTAGGTATTTAAGAAAAGAAATTTGATAATTGAATTTTGTTGGCTTTCTTTGTCCTCAAATTAAGATGGCTCGTAAACGAATATTAATTACCGGAGCGGCCGGGTTTTTGGGTTCTCACCTGTGCGATCGCTTTATTGCCGAGGATTTCCATGTGATTGGAATGGATAACCTGATAACAGGTGACTTGCGTAATATTGAACACCTTTTCAAACTGGAGAATTTTGAATTCTATAACCATGATGTAAGCAAATTTGTTCATGTTCCGGGCGAGTTGCATTACATCTTGCATTTTGCGAGCCCCGCAAGTCCAATTGATTACCTGAAAATTCCTATCCAAACACTTAAAGTGGGCTCCTTGGGAACCCATAATTTGCTAGGACTAGCTAAAGCAAAAGGTGCAAGGATTTTAGTTGCTTCAACTTCCGAAGTTTATGGTGATCCCTTGGTGCATCCTCAAACCGAAGACTATTGGGGTAATGTTAACCCAATAGGTCCAAGGGGAGTTTACGACGAAGCTAAACGTTTTCAAGAAGCCATCACAATGGCCTATCATACTTACCACCAGGTTGAAACTAGAATCGTACGTATTTTTAATACCTATGGTCCAAGAATGCGACTAAATGACGGTAGAGTTCTACCTGCCTTTATTGGTCAAGCTTTGCGAGGTGAGGATTTAACCATGTTCGGTGACGGAAGTCAAACCCGTTCATTCTGCTATGTTTCTGATTTAGTGGAAGGTATTTACCGACTGCTTTTCAGCGACTATGCCTACCCCGTAAATGTGGGTAATCCAAGTGAGATTACCATTAAGGAGTTTGGCGAAGAAATTTTGAAATTAACCGGAGCTAATCAAAAGCTCATTAGTCTGCCTTTACCTAAAGACGACCCAAAACAACGTCAGCCGGATATTACCAAAGCCAAATCCATTTTAGGCTGGGAACCCAAGGTAAGCAGAGCAGAAGGCCTTAAAATAACCTATGAATACTTTAAAAGTTTACCAACAGAAGAGTTATTTAAAAAGGAACATCGATTTTCATAATTAATTAAGTATGGATACTAATTTTACTGCCCACGAAAGCGCCTATATTGATGAAGGTTGCAAAATCGGAAAGGGTACCAAAGTTTGGCATTTTAGCCACATCATGCCCAATTGTACCATTGGAGAGAATTGTAACATCGGTCAAAATGTTGTTATTTCTCCAGAAGTAGTGCTGGGGAACAATGTAAAAATTCAAAACAATGTAAGCATCTACACCGGAGTTACCTGCGATGATGATGTTTTTTTGGGACCTTCCATGGTTTTTACCAATGTTACTAATCCCAGAAGTGCGGTAAATCGCCGTAGCCAATATGCCAAAACCCATGTTGGTAAAGGTGCTTCTATTGGGGCAAATGCAACCATTGTTTGCGGACATGATATCGGCAAATTTGCCTTTATTGGTGCCGGCGCTGTAGTTACCAAAAATGTGCCCGATTACGCCTTAATGGTTGGTAATCCAGCCAAACAAATGGGCTGGATCAGTGAATTTGGTCATCGCCTAGCATTCAACGACCAAGGTTTGGCCATTTGTCCGGAAAGCAATCAAAAATACCAATTGAAAAGTGGTTTGGTTGCCCGAATAGATTAATTTTACATTTTATTTTATTCTGATTATATATGCCTAAAATTGAAGGAAAAATCCGCTATGCCGTTGTAGGAACCGGACATATCGGTAAAAGACATTCCGAAATGATTCGTAGGAATGCCGAAAGTGAATTAATAGCTATTTGCGACGTTAGACCTAAAGAGGTTTTGGGTTTAGATGAATACAAAGACGTTCCATTTTTTAACTCCATCGACGATCTGCTTGGAAGTGGACTTGAATTTGATGTCGTTAATATTTGTACCCCCAATGGATTTCATGCAGAACATGCCATTAAGGCTCTTGATGCCAACAAACATGTGGTAGTAGAAAAACCAATGGGACTTACCAAAGCAGAGTGTGAGCAAGTGATTTTTAAATCATTACAGGTTTCTAAGCAAGTTTTTTGTGTTATGCAAAATCGCTACTCTCCGCCTTCTGAATGGATTAAAAGTGTGGTTGAAAAAAACATTCTTGGAAAAGTTTTCTTAGTGCAATTGAATTGTTATTGGAACCGCGATGAGCGTTATTATAAAAAGGATACCTGGAAAGGTCGTCAGGATTTAGATGGAGGTACTTTGTTTACCCAATTTAGCCATTTTATCGATATCATGTATTGGCTTTTTGGTGATATTAAAGATATTCAAGCCAAATTCAACGATTTTACCCATAAAAACAATACTGATTTCGAAGATTCCGGACTCGTAAATTTCAACTTTGTTAATGGAGGAATGGGTAGTATTAATTATTCTACCTCTGTTTGGGATACTAATTTGGAAAGTTCCATTACCATTGTCGGCGAAAAAGGAAGTGTTAAAATTGGTGGACAATATATGAATGAAGTGGAGTATTGCCACATTAAAGACTATACTATGCCCGAACTTGCCCCTGTAAATCCGGCTAACGATTACGGTGGATATAAAGGTTCTGCGGCCAATCACCATTACATTATTGAAAACGTGGTGGATGTGTTAAAAGGTCGTAGTAGTATCACTACCAATGCTTTAGAAGGTTTGAAAGTGGTTGAGATTATTGAACGAATTTATTCCCTTAGACCTAAGAATGTAATTAAAGCCAATCATTAAGATTGGTTTTTTTTTGGTTTTTATGTAAGGCCTTATTTGGCGGGCCCCCTTCGCCTTCCTTTCATTTGTGTGATGATCAAGTTGCATGCATGAAGGCTTCGGGTCACGCTATCGTCTGTAGTCCCGGCTCAGCCCACAAGCCTTATTAGCCGGGAGCTACTTGCCTCTATCGTTGCCCGAGGTGCAACCCCAGTCATTAACAAAAAACCGGATTTACAACCAACCTCCTCCATTGATGAATGGTGAGTTCGGAAGGAAGGTCAGGTGTAAATTGGATATGCTGATTAGGCTATGCCAGAATTGTCTTGAACCCAGATTGTCATTTGAAACGAAGTGAACAAATGACAAGCGCGATGGGATATGGGATGATTTGGGTTAATTCCGAGCTAGTGTTAGTTAGTGCCGAGGAAACAAAATGTTAGTCCTATTTTACAAGAAATATTAACACTTAATAGGACTTACATTTTGTACTCTCGGTATTCTTTCAAACTTAGGAATATGCCGAGGATACATTATGTTATCAATTTTACATAAGAAAACTAGTATATAAATTGATATTACATAATGTTCTCTCGGTAAAAATTACTTGAAAGCCTTACTAACACTTGTCTCGAAACGTAGTTTAAAATTTCTATTGACAATTTTGGGATTAATTTGGGTTAAAGGTAGCATGGTACTTTCCGGGGTTCGGTCGGGTAGGGATAGAAGTGGATAGCCCACAGCCCCAAACCCTTTTGGGGCGAGGACTAGGAACGAATAGCCCGGGCCTGAGCCTGATAAAATTTTGTAATGGTGTTTCTTTCTGGCGAAGGCACCCGCCAAATAAAAAAAGCAGAGGAATTTTACTTATTTCTTCTCTTGACCGTCTTTGAATTTTTGAGTCAGAATAAGTTCACCTTTTTCATTATATTCTTTCCAAATGCCGTCCTTTTTACCTTTTACGAAAATGCCTTCCGATTTGAGTTTTCCATCTGGATAGTACTCTTTAAAAGGCCCATCAAATTCGTTGTTTAAATATGTTCCTTCGGTGGCCAAAATTTCATTTTTGTGGTAGGTTTTAAAAGGGCCGTTTAAATCTCCAAAGGTGTAGGTATATTCGATAGATTTTTTGCCATCTTCGAAATACCAAGTAGCTTTTCCATTGCGTTTACCTTGAACATAAATGGCTTCTTCTTGTTTTTTTCCGTTGGTATACCAGGTGTTTTTAGTTCCGTTCAACACCCCGTTTTCGTAAACTGCTTCGGAGCTTAGGCGAGACCCAAAGCTATAGGTTTTACAAGTACCATGCAGTTTATCCGATTTATACCAATCCTCTTTTTTTATTCCCCCGTTTTCCAATTCAATGAAAATACCTTCTTTGGCACCAAGGATATAATTTTCAATTTTGGTAAGGGTGGTTGCATCTCCGCTGTATTCAACCCAAGTTTGATTTTTTTTATTATTGATGTAGGTTCCGCGATTTTCCTTGTAGGTTCGACTTCCTTTGGTGCCTGAAAATTCGATCCAATAGCCTTGTTTAGCGCCATTCGCATCAACTTTGTTGCAAGTATCAGGCACCAAAGGTTTTGAACTCATATTATGAGCTGCTTGAATGTAAGAAAGGCAAATGAAGGGAATCAGGACAAAGAGATTCATACCCAAAATTGATTAGGCCAATACTTGAGAAAGCAGTGAACGGAACAAAAACAAACCGTCGGTATTGTTAAGGGCAGGGTCGGCGGCACGTTCCGGGTGCGGCATCATTCCAAAAACGTTTTTGGAAGCATTGCAAACACCGGCAATGTTGTTGGTGGCACCATTTGGATTAGATTCGGCAGTAATTTGTCCATTTTCATCGCAGTATCTAAACATAATTTGACCATTTTTTTCCATCTGCTCCAGGGTTTGCTCATCGGCGAAAAAGCGACCTTCACCATGAGCAATAGGGATTTTTAGGGCTTGATCGGGAACCAAGGTGGTTAGCAAACAATCGTTTTGTTTGCGTATATAAGTGTTTTTACAAATAAACTTATGGCTTTCGTTGTGCAATAAAGCGCCCGGAACCAAACCGGCTTCGCAGAGAATTTGAAATCCATTGCAAATGCCGATAACTAAACCTCCACGGTTAGCGAAATCAATAACGCTGGTCATAATGGGGGAAAAGCGGGCAATGGCGCCAGAACGAAGGTAATCGCCGTATGAAAAGCCACCTGGTAAAACCACACAATCGACACCTTGTAAATTAGTGTCTTTATGCCACAATTCCACAACTTCACTGTGGCTTTGATGACGCAAGGTATAAATCATGTCTTGGTCGCAATTGGACCCCGGGAAGATAACAACGCCGAATTTCATTTTGGATTTATTTGGCACAAAGTTAAGTGTGAAAGCCTTGGTTTTGGTAGGAAAATGCAATAATCGAATAAAAAATAGTGTAAAGCCCAATTTACTGCGTACCTTTGCGGCCTTAACAAAAACTAACTGTAGAAGTTATAGTTTATTTATTCACTAATTTTTCAATCGTTTAATGTCTTCTTTTAGCACCCTCGGACTTTCGGGGGAAATCATTGAATCCGTTTCAAAACTAGGATTCGAAACACCTACGCCCATTCAAGAAAAAGTAATTCCATTGTTGCTTGGAGGCAGCACGGATATAGTGGCTTTAGCCCAAACCGGAACAGGAAAAACGGCAGCATTTGGCTTGCCATTAATTGAAATGTGCGATCCATCCAGTCGTCAAACCCAGGCTCTTATTTTAGCACCAACCAGGGAATTGTGTATGCAAATTACACAGGACCTTACCAACTTTTCAAAAGGAGTAAAACCTTTGAATATAGTTGCTGTTTATGGAGGTGCAAGTATATCTGAACAGATTCGTAAACTTCGGGTTGGAGCACAAATTGTGGTAGCTACTCCCGGCCGTCTAATTGATTTATTGGATAGGGAAGCAGTTCGTTTAAATACCTTGTTGTATGTGGTTTTAGATGAGGCAGATGAAATGCTTAACATGGGATTTCAGGAAGATATTGACCATATTTTGGAAAGTACGCCTGAGGAAAAAAATGTTTGGTTATTTTCTGCTACTATGCCTAAAGAGGTAAGACAAATAGCGAATAACTATATGAATGAGCCACAGGAGGTTACGGTAGGCTCTAAGAATCAAGGCAATGAAAACATTGAGCATCAGTATATGGTGATTAGTGATAGGGACAGGTATTTGGCTTTAAAACGTGTTGTTGATTTTAATCCGGAAATTTTTGGCGTGGTATTTTGTCGCACCAAACTGGATACTCAGGATGTTGCAGAAAAGTTAATCAAGGATGGCTATAATGCTGATGCCTTGCACGGAGACTTATCTCAAGCGCAACGTGATAAAGTAATGCGTGCTTTTAAAAATAAATCGCTTCAATTGTTGGTAGCAACCGATGTAGCTGCCCGAGGAATTGATGTAAGCAACATTACCCATGTTATACACATGAACATGCCCGATGAGATTGAATATTACACCCACCGTAGCGGACGTACAGCCCGTGCAGGTAAAAAAGGTGTTTCAATTGCCTTGGTAAATAAAAGGGAAGTTGGGAAGATTTCGCAGATTGAACGCACCATCCAAACCAAATTTGAAAAAAGATTGGTTCCAACCGGTGCTGAAGTTTGCCAAGTTCGTTTATTAGGCTTAGTTCATAAATTAAGAGAGGTTCAAGTGGTTGAAGAAGAAATAGCCAGTTTGTTGCCATCTGTTTATGAAGAGTTAATGCCATTAACGAAGGAAGAAATCATCAAACGTTTCACCTCCTTGGAGTTTAACCACATGCTGGATTATTACCGCGGTGCACCTGATTTGAACCAATCGGTATCAACTAAATCATCTCACAAGGACGATTCGGCTTTCAGGGAAGAAAATTATGTTACTGGCGATCGTTTGTTTATTTCATTAGGTAAAATGGATGGTTTTGATAAGAGTAGAATGGTTTCATTCATTTGTAGCCGTTGTCGTATCGTAAACCGTCAACTCGGTAAAATAATTTTGAAAGATGCCTATACCTTTATCGAAGTGGATAAATCCATGACTGATATGGTAAAAGAAGCTTTGCATGGAATTGAATATAAAGGAAGATTTGTGCGGGTGGAAAATACCGGAGAAGGCGATGGAGGCGGAGAATCAAAACGTTCAAGAGGTGGAGACCGTGACCGTGGTGGTGATCGAGGTGGTGACCGTCGCAACGACCGTGGAAGAAGTTCCGGTGGAGATCGCGGTAAACCAAAAAGAGAAGGTGGATTCGAGAATAAAGGAAGAACAGAGAAAAAGGAATGGGGTGAAAAGAAAGAATGGGGGGGAAGTAGAGGTGCAGAAAAAAGTTCTTCCAAAAACGATTCCGGAAGTTCTCGTAAATCCAGTTTTCAGGACGATTTCAAAAGTAAAAAGAAGAAAAAGGATAAGTGGTAATTAGCCATGTTAATCGACACCCATACCCATTTGTACAGTGACCAATTTAATGGGGATATAAAGGATGTTATTCAACGTAGCAGGGATTTAGATGTTGGCAAACACTATCTCCCTGCTATTGATTCAGAAACCCACACCGCAATGCTCAATCTGGAAGAGCGATTTCCGGATGATTGCATCGCCATGATGGGATTGCACCCCTGTTCTGTTAATGAAAATTATAAAAAGGAGCTTCGCGAAATTGAATCCTGGCTTGGCAAACGTAACTGGGTAGCGGTTGGCGAAATCGGACTTGACTTTTATTGGGATAAAACCTTCACAGCACAACAATACGAAGCCTTTGAGCTTCAAATAAAATGGGCCAAAGAGTTGGATATTCCTATCATTATCCATACGAGAAATGCTACTGAAGAAGCCATCCAGGTTATTGAAAAACTGAAGGATGAAAAGCTACGGGGTATTTTCCATTGTTATTCCGGTACATTGGATCAAGCCAAGCGTGTTATTGACTTAGGTTTTTATCTTGGGATAGGTGGGGTGGTTACCTTTAAAAATGGAGGATTGGCAGAAATTGTAAAAGAAGTACCATTACAACATCTTGTTTTGGAGACTGATTCACCTTATTTGGCTCCGGTGCCACATCGGGGAAAACGAAACGAATCGTCATACCTGGGTCTCATAGCAGAAAAGGTTGCAGATTTGCACCAGGTGGGTTTGGGAGAAGTGGCTTTTCAAACAACCCAAAATGCCCGAGGCATTTTTTTCTAGCCAATACTGAAATAGCAAAAACCTTGATTTTTTGAAACCTGAATTGGTAAATTAGTTCTTACAATTTACCGATGAGCTTAGGGGTGTTTAACCAATACTTTGGCTTTTTGGGCTATACCATCTACACTGCTGTATAATAGGTAGTTTCCATCCGGTAGGGATGAGGTTTCTACTTGGAAGTATTCTTCCATTGGATTGAAACTTTGTTGCAATACTAATTTTCCTTCCTGGTTAACTAATAAGGCCATTCCTTTTTTACCTTTTTTAAAGGGGCTTACTTTGATAAAGTCGGTACATGGGTTTGGAAAGGCTTGAAGAGAAGGGAGATCGGAGTTTTCAATCACACCCGTATATTGAAAGTCAATAACCGGGAAAATGGCAAAATCGGCATCCAGTGGCCAGCTCCTAAGCATGGTGGACCAAGATCCTGTATTCAGTTTTTCCCAAGCTAATTCTGAACTATCTGCCTGACCATCAAAACCGGTATACAAGGCTATCGTATCACCAGGTTTTAAATCCCAAAATGAAATACTGATGGCAAAATCTGAATCTAAGGTTATTGGCCAGGTAAGCGGAAGGGAAGCCAAACCTGAGGTATCAACCATAGAAAAAGTGTAAGGGATTTGGGCAATTATATCACCCGGAGCACCATCTTCTTCATTTCCTGCCGTTGTTTTACCTTGTCCGTTGGTTTTGTAAAAATTAATCCAAAGTTTGGAAGCAGTGTCGCCTGAGTAAGTTTTACCACCAAACAAAAACAATACTTCTGTAACTCCATAAACTGTATCGTTGTGGAATACCTGGGCTTTTTCTCTGTCATTGAAACCATTTACTCCTGAAACATAACCACCGGAAGGAGAAGTATATAATGCTAAAGAATCCGCACCCCACAAGGTTCCCAAGGTATCTATACCTATTGCAGATTTTTCAAGGAATGATCCGGTTAGTTTTTTGCGTTCAGCAACTTTTCCAACAGATTTGGTCTGTCCAAACCCGTTTACCACTCCGATTCCCAGAAGTATAATTGTTATTAAATGTAGCTTTTTCATTATTTACCTTCGCTTTGTTTTATTCTTTTTTCTACTTCGTCCCAATTTACAACATTCCAAAAGCCTTTAATGTAATCGGCACGCAGGTTTTGGTATTTTAAATAATAGGCATGTTCCCAAACATCGAGAGCAAGAACAGGATATCCTTTTGGTTCAGAGACAGGCATAAGAGGATTGTCCTGGTTTGGAGTGGAACAAATAACCAACTTGCCATTTTTAACGATGGCCCAAACCCAACCACTGCCAAACCGTTGCATTCCGGCTTTAGCAAATTCTTCCTTAAATTTATCAATGCTTCCAAAGGTAGCATTGGCTAAATTGGTAAATCCCATTCCGGGTTGTTGACCTTTAGCCGGACTCAGTAAAGTCCAAAATAGACTGTGGTTGTAATGACCTCCGCCATTATTGCGGATAATCATAGGAAGCTGGTCGGCCAGTTTCATGAGTTCTTCCAACGATTTTCCTTTAGCCAATTCATTTTCTGCTACAGCCTTATTCAAATTATCAACGTATGCTTTATGGTGTTTTCCATGGTGAATTTCCATGGTCATTTTATCAATGTATGGTTCCAGAGCATCGGTAGGGTAGGGTAGAGCCGGCAAGGTAAATGCGGGTGTATTTCCTGAGTTTTCAGCAAACAGGGGAATTCTTGGTGCCAGGGTTGCAAAAGCAGTTGCTCCGGCGATTCGTTTTAAAAAAGACCTGCGGTTATTCATGAACCAAATTTTTGCAAAGCTAAACCAGGATTGCAGTTTTGAACTTTTTCTTTTGCATTTTTATGAAATTGATGCATGTGAAAAAAACATTAAACTAACGTTAAACTATTGTTTTCCAATTTGGTCATAGGGCAAAATTTTTATTTCGTGAAACAAAAACTCGTTGCCATCAGCCTATTTGGAATCCTTTTCTTCCAAGGACTTTTTTCAGCTTATTCCCAACAGTGGGGAAATTACACCCTCATTGCAGTTCAAAATCAAACATCGGCTAAATTAATTGATACCGCCAGTGCAACATACCACTCCTGGACCTTGTCAGGTAGTACCGGTTATTCAGCCTATATGATGCCCGGTGGAAAGTTGATTCGTTCCTTGACCGCTCAAAATAATACCTTTATGGGAGGAGGAATGACCGGAAGACTTCAAATGGTTGATTGGAATGGAACTGTTTTGTGGGATTATACCTATTCTAATTCATCCTATAATCTTCACCATGATTTTTGTCCATTACCCAATGGAAACATTTTGGCTATTGCTTATGAAGCAAAAACTGCTGCGGAGGTAACAACCGCAGGTTGCAACAATTCCCACGTGATGTGGCCTGATAAAATTGTTGAATTTCAACCCACCGGAACCAATAGTGCTACGATTGTTTGGGAATGGCATGCATGGGATCATTTGGTTCAGGATTATGATGCTTCAAAAAATAATTACGGTGTTGTGGCCGATCATCCGGAATTGCTTGATATCAATTATAATAATACTTCCATTGTGAAAGATTGGATGCATATGAATGGTATTGATTACAACCCTATTTTGGATCAAATTGCTTTTAGTTGTCATAATTTGGATCAGATTTTTGTAATAGATCATAGCACTACCACTGCTGAAGCGGCCTCTCATTCCGGAGGTTTGTCAGGAAAAGGTGGCGATATTCTTTACCGCTGGGGAGATCCTGCTCACTATGATGCTCCAGGAACAGCTATTTTGAACGTGGTTCATGATGCACATTGGATTCCGGAAGGTTACCCCAATGCAGGTTATTTAGTAGGATTTAATAACAATGGGGTTTCTCAAAACCAATCATCAGTTGATTTGGTTTCTCCTCCATTGAATGGTTTTAATTACGACTGGACTCCAGGTTCTGCTTTTTCTCCTTCAAGCTACACTCTTCGTCAAACCTGTAATGGTCATAGCAATAACATGGGAAATTCTGAACAGTTTCCCAATGGAAACATGATGGTTTGCATCGCTCAATCCGGGACTGTTTATGAAATAAATTCAGCAGGCACTCAGCTTTGGACTTATACGGCTAATGGAACTATTCCTCAAGCCCATCGCTATACTTCCTGTTTTGTGTCTCAAGATGCTCCTGCAATTCCAACTATTACTCAAAATGGGAATACCTTATCCAGTTCTGCCGGTTCCACTTACCAATGGTACCAAAATGGGGTTCTAATTCCCGGAGCTACTGAGGCATCCTACACACCTACGGAATCGGGTTATTACATGGTTAGGATTACCGACGACGGGGATTGTTATAAGCGTTATTCTGAATACTTTAACTTTTCTATCTCCATTGGAGTGGATACTCCTGAAAGTCAGGTTCTAACTACCGTTTTTCCAAATCCTTCCAACGGCAAGGTTTATATCAATAATATTGGATTAAATGGAGAGTCCTTTAATGTAGAAGTTTTTGATCCGGTTGGTCGAAGCATACTAACAGCAGCAAACTCCAAAGAAATTGATTTGTCCGGATATGGTAATGGGATATATTTATTGGCCATTGCTGAACAAGGTAAATCAACTGTTTATAAACGAATAATGATAATCAAATAATTTCTGCCATGAAGAAGATAGCTTTAGTTTTTCTAGCATTTTTGGCCATTTCAGCCCAAGCCAAAAAAGTAAAGTTTGCAGTAGATATGACCGGTTGGGTGGTAAATGCTACCGGAATGCATGTAATGGGCGACTTTCAGGTGGCAGCAGGATATCCCTTAGATTGGTCCCCGAATTCCACTCCGCTTAACCTGGAAGATTCCGCTACCAATATATACAGCATTGTGGTGGATATTCCGGCATACCAAAAATATGAATACGTTTTTTTGAATGGTGATCAGTCCTACGATGTAGAATTTGTTCCGGTTCAATCCAGAGTAGGTTACAATTTTGTAGATAATCGTTGGTTATATGTTGATTCCCTGGCAAACGATACCACCTTCGTTGGGGCTATCCTTTTCGCAGGAAATGCACCTGCAGGTTTAGCCTTGTTGAGAACCAAGGTAAATATGTCGGAAGTAAGTGTTGATCCTAGCGGAGTACATTTATTCGCCGATTTTCAAAACTGGAATTCTGAAAGTGTCTATATGTATTCCTTTGAGGCTGGTATTTATGAGGTAATTTCATATGTATTGCCGGGTACTTATTCCTATCTATATCTCAATGGAAATTCCTCCCAAACCCAGGAAACGGTTCCGGTTGAATGTCAAGTGAATAGTTCCCGTTCTATTCAAGTTTTAGCCGATACCGTTTTAGATCCGGTGTGTTTCTCAAGTTGCAGCAATTGCCTTGGAACTTCAGTATCGGATCTATCTGCTGAAAATGCATTTCTTTACCCCAATCCGGCCTCCGGTTCTTTCTTTTTCAGAAATAACCTGGCTAAAGAACCCGAAACCTTGGTATTGTTGAATGCAACAGGTAAAATCCTAGCTTCTTATATTTATTCGCCGGGTCAGGAAATGGAGATTTCTCTTTCAGAACTGTCTGCCGGTTTGTATTTTGTGAAAACTTCTACAAGCAGCCAACGCTTGATAGTTCAATAACTATTGCTTTATGAAACGCATACTTTGTACATTGGGAAGCCTGTTCCTGACTTCAGTTTCTGTTGTTGCTCAAGGTGATTTCTATGACCTAAATCAAATACAAAAAATTGAAATTTTCTTTTCAACCCCCAATTGGGATTACCAAATGGATACCTCCAAGTTGGGCATGGATGGCTATGTTTTTGCCGATTCCATTCGAATCAATGGGGTAACCATGGATAGCGTAGGGGTGAAGTACAAAGGAAATTCTTCCTATGATTCAACTTATGTGAAAAATCCTTTGCACCTTTCTTTGGATGAATTTAAAAGTCATACCTACCAAGGTTTCAAAGATGTTAAATTGGGTAATGGCTTTGATGATCCTTCACAAATAAGAGAAGTGCTTTCTTATAGTCTTCTTGCTAATTATATGGATTGCCCCAGATCCAATTTTGCTCAGGTTTATATCAATTCCAATTACCTGGGAGTCTATTCCAATGTCGAAAGCGTTAACAAAGCCTTCTGTTCCGAACATTTTGGCAGTTCGTCCAATACCTTCATTAAATGTAATCCTTTATTAAATCCTAGTCCTTCCACTAAAAGCAATTTAAAATTTCTGGGTTCAGACAGTACATCCTATTTTAACTTTTATGAAATTAAATCGGATTTTGGATGGACCAATTTGGTTAATCTTTGCGATAGTATTCTTAATCATCCTGAAACAATTGAAAATATGCTCGATTTGGATCGAGTAATTTGGATGTTGGCGTTCGATAATGTTCTGGTAAATCTGGATAGTTACATGGGTGTATTTTCCCAAAACTATTATTTGTATCGCGATGGAACCAAAAGGTATGTTCCCATAGTTTGGGATTTGAATATGAGTTTTGGCGGTTTCCCGTATATTGGTAATGCAGGTTCCTCAATGGGTACTTTGACCGTTGCCAATATGCAACAATTGTCTCCAACCATTCATGCCACCGATTTGTACTGGCCTTTGATTAACCGAATCCAGGAAAATCCACAGTATAAACGTATGTATATGGCTCATATCCGTACCATGGTACAAGAAATTATTTCAGCTAATTCCTATCTTAATCTGGCCCAAAGTTTTCAAGCATTAATTGATACTGCTGTACAATCTGAAACAACCGGCTTTTACTCATATGCCGACTTTCAGGGCGGTTTAACACAAAATGTAACAAATGGAAATTATTCTATTCCTGGAATAGCTACTTTGATGAATGGACGCCTGAGTTATTTTCAAACCAATTCAGAATTTAATCTCATTCCGCCGGTTATTGCTTCTGTTAATCCTTCCAATCTTTCTCCGAATTTGAACTCCAACATCCAAATTTTAGTTTCGGTTTCCGGTGCTACTTCTGTGTTTTTGGGTTTGAGAAATAGTAGTTTGGAGCGATTTATCAGATATCCTATGTATGATGACGGAATTTCGGACGATGGAATTGCAGGTAATGGAATTTATGGAATTAGCATTACTATTCAATCCTTGACCCCTCAGTATTATGTGTATGCCGAAAACAACGATGCCGGAATTTTTTCTCCTGCCCGCGCCGAACATGAATTTTATACTATTCAGGCAACTACCGGAGGTGAATCTGGCATTCGGTTGGTTATTAATGAGTTAATGGCATCTAATTCTTCCACGGCCACCGATGAAGCCGGTGAGTTCGATGATTGGATTGAACTTTACAATTTAAGCTCTGAACCGATTGATTTATCGGGCTTTTACTTGAGCGATGATTCTTTATCTCTTACGAAGTGGACCTTCCCGGATGGATCTATTATACCTGGAAATGGTTATTACATTGTATGGGCTGATGAAGATCAAACACAGGGGGTTAATCATTCTAATTTTAAACTGTCGGCCACTTCAGAGAGTTTAACTCTTTCTGATACAGCTTTGCATCTTATCGATGCGGTTGTTTGGGGGGTACAAACTTCCGATATTAGTTTTGCCCGAATTCCAAATGGTACAGGGGATTTTGCCATTACTCAGCCTACGTTTAATGCACCAAACGACGATTCAGGTGTGGATGAGTTAGGTAGCAGCAGTTTGCGTATTTATCCCAATCCGGCTAAGGAAGAGTTGGTGGTAGTGTTTGAAAATCAGGGTCTTCAGGAGTTAACTATCCGGAATTTGCTTGGAATTGCAGTGTTGGAAACCCGGGTTAGTTCGGGCCAATCCTTGTTGCTTACCGGCCTAAATCCAGGAGTTTACTTTTTGAATCTTGGAGGAGAAATTCGGAAATTGGTAAAGGAATAAGTTAGCGATGTTTTTTTGGCGGGCCCCCTCAGCCCAACCGGCTTTCTGCAAAATTTTTATGGATCTGCAATGGGCCTTCGGGTCACGCTATCGTCTGTAGTCCCGGCAGCCGGCCCACCATTGCCCTTTTTGCCGGGAGCTACTTGCCTCTATCGTTGCCCGAGGGTGCAAGACTCGCGGCAATTGTGCATTTGTTTTAGCCGTTTTCAATTATAAGTTTTAAAAAATTATAGACTATAAAAATCTGGTAAGATCCGGGTAAGTGAAAGAAAGGTATTTATATCTAAAAAAAATTACGTTTGAACCTGCCAAACATTTTTTTCAAAACCTGGCTATTCGTTTCGTATGACAATTTTGGATACTAATGAAACACACTCCACTTTACTTTGAAATGTTTCATTTAGGGTTTGCACCCCGGGCAACGATAGAGGCAAGTAGCCCACAGTACCACTACGGCTTTAGCCTAGGGGGACGAGGACTACAGCCGATAGCGTGACCCTTGAGCCATAGGTTGAAACTCCGGTTTTTACACTATTTTTATGGGCGAAAGGGGGCCCGCCTAATTAAACTAAAAAGCGGAATAAGCTATATTTTCTTGCGGCTAAAAGTGCGGAACATGCTTTTCCATTTCATTTCCAAAACCCCAAAAAAGGCTTCACGGAAAATACCGGTACTCATTTTGCTTTCTCCTGCCGTTCGATCAGTAAATATGATAGGTACTTCGCACAATTCGAAACCAAATTTCCAGGCAGTAAATTTCATTTCAATTTGAAAAGCGTATCCGAAAAATCTGATTTTGTCGAGTGGAATGGTTTCTAAAACTATGCGTCGGTAACATTTAAAACCGGCGGTTGTGTCCATGGTTTTCATTCCTAAAATGGCCCTTACGTAAACCGAGGCAAAATAACTCATGATGATACGACCCATGGGCCAATACACTACGCTAACACCTTTGATGTAACGGCTTCCAATGGATAAATCGGCACCACCGGTTTTGCAGGCATCGTATAATCTGGATAAATCATCTGGATTGTGCGAAAAATCACAGTCCATTTCAAAAATAAACTCATAATTTTTGGCTAAGGCCCATTTAAAACCGTGGATATAGGCTGTGCCCAAGCCTAATTTTCCTTTTCTTTCTTCGATAAAAAGTCTATCGGGAAATTCGGGAAGCAATCGCTTTACAATCGCAGCCGTGCCATCCGGGGAATTGTCTTCCACAATCAGCAAGTGGAAATCGCCCGGTAAGGACATCACCTTACGGATCATGCTTTCTACATTTTCCTTTTCGTTATAGGTTGGTATGATTACTAACTTTTCAGGCATGATGGTGGGCAAAAATACCTAAATACCTGACGAATAAATGTTATAAATTCAAAATAAATTCGGAATTTGCTTAAAAACTATCCTTTTCTTTGTGGAAAGAAATACTATGAATCCAAAATTTGAATCGAAGTTTAAGTCGTTGGAGACCAAAAGAGAAGCCATCTTTGCCAGGCTTAAATCAGCTACTAGTGCGGATTTAATGAGAAGTCCGGGGCCTCAACGCTGGAGTGCGGTTCAAGCATTGCAACATTTGGTAATAGCCGAGCGTGGTACCAATTTATATTTGCAAAAAAAGGTGTTGGGCAAGGATCAAGTGAAACAATCGGGCCTGGTAAATACACTTAGGATGGTGGTAGGAAAGTTGGCCTTTTCAATTCCTATGAAATTTAAAGCACCCAATGTGGTTGCTGATCCTCCGGCAAATATTACCCTGGAAGAAACTGAGAAGCAATGGGCCGAAGTGAGACAAAACTTTTATTCCATAGTTAAAGCATTGGAAGAGCAAGACTTAACAAAAGAGCTTTTCAAACATCCCATCATGGGACGGTTGGACATTTTTCAAACCATTGATTTTTTCGAAATCCACATGGATCGGCATGCTGAACAAGCTTACCGAACCTTGGAAGAAGTAAGAAAAAAAGCTTAGTTTTGTAAAGAGGCGCTTCTTTTTTCGTCAAGTATTCCAATTAAAGCTACGAGCAATTCATCTTTTTTATCCTCACCCGGCTCTAGGTTTTGCTTGATTTTAGCTATGTTGGTCAATAACTCGGTTTCAGGAATGTCGTTCCCCATGTTTTCTATGAGGGTAACGCATTCTAGGGCAACGAGGTAGTTTTCACGTAAAGCCAAATCAACAAAGAATGAAAGGTGAGAATCGAATTTTAATCCACCTTCCCAACAAGCTGCTACTATGCTGGATCTATTTCCAAAGGATTGATTGTTTTCCAAAACCTCAATCAAAAATGGAACGGCGCTTTGGTCTTTAATTCCCCGAAAAATTTCAATCACTGTTTTGATAATTTCCTCATTGTCAGTTTCATTCATTAAACTGGCTAAAGGTTTAATAAGGTTAATATCACCCTCGTTTTTAATGAGGTCTAAGGTGTCTAAAACAATTTCCAGGTGTTGAGATTGAAGGAGTTTTTCTACTTCTTTCCTGCGTTGAGGTGTCATCATATTGGATGCAAAGTTCGTAAAAAAGAAAATTAGGGTTGGAGTTAGATTGATTTTATTCGTGCAATTGCTTTTGTCTTCTCTAGTCTGCCTTGTTTTTTAAAGCCATTAGTAGGGTATAAGCCGATTCTACCACAATGCTTTGATTTTTCAACTGTTCGGCATGCAGTATTTCAATCCAACCCGATTCCTTGATTCCAATTTCTACCGGGGTAAGAGTAAAGAAGACACCATTTTTAACAAATACATGGTAAGTGCCATCAAAAAACAGAACAGCTTGCTCGGGAAGTACCCACGATTTTTTATTATTTAACTGTATATCCGCATTCATGTACATACCCGGAAGAAGGTTTTTATCGTAATTTTCAAAATGACAATGCACCTCTGCAGTTCGGTCGGGGGCTATGTCCTTGCTGATTAAAATTATTTCGCAATTGAACTTTTTCCCCGGATTGGAATTGGTATATGCTTTTAGCTTTTGTCCAATTTCCATCTGAATTAAATCCTTTTCAAAAACTCTTAAGTTTAAGTGAATGTCATTGGGGTTTACCAATTCGAATAATACATCTGTCGGACTAACATATTTGCCAATGTTAGCATTTACCTTGGATACAAATCCATCGAAAGGTGCGTGCAGGGTTATGCTTTTAGAAAGTGTTTGGTCGTTTAATTGGTTAGGATCAATTTCAATTAACCGGAGTTTTTGACCCAAGGCGCTAAGGTTGATTTTCAAACTCTGAAATTCAGATTTGGCTTGTTGATAAGCTTTATCGCTACTAGCTTTGCTTTCATTGAGCTCTTTTTGGCGTTTAAATTCCAATTCCGCCTGTTCGAGTTTAGCCTGGGTTGTTAAATAGTCTTGTTGCAGTTGTATGTATTGTTGGTCTTCTAATACGGCAATAACTTCTCCTTTGGCCAGATGCATTCCCGGCAAAAGTTTGGTAGACTTGAGGTAGGCACCCAATGGGGCACTTACCGATAACAGGTTTTGAGGTGGAACATCTATTCTTCCATTGACTTTAATAGTTGCTGAAAGTTCTTTTTCTTCCAATTTGCCAAGTACTACCTTGGATTCGGTTAACTGTTTTTCAGTTAGTTTTAGGGTGTTATGAGCACCAGGCTTTTCAAGTTCAGCAGTGCTGGATTCGTTTGGTTTTCCACAGGAACTGAGAATAAGTACTGCAAAAATCCATTGTATGTTGTTCATGTTAATAGGCTTTTAAGTAAAGTAAATGAATGGAATAATTGTTGGATTCCTGAACCACGTCGAGGTAGTTCATTTGAATGTCAAAGGCTTGTTTTTGGAGGTTTGCCCAGTCTAGAAAATTTATGTCGCCGGCCTGGAATTGTTTTTTTGCCAGGGTTGAAATTTGTCCGGCATCACGCAATTGATGGTTTTCATAATACTGAAGTCGTTCTTTGCAGTTGTTAAGCTGTTGTTCGGCAATTTTCAACTGATTCTCCAACCATGTTTTTTTCCAGGAAGCCTCGTTTTGGGCTATTTTTAATTTAGTTTCCTGTGCTTTTATTTGAGATCTTCCGGCTGCGAAGAACAGTGGAATTCCCACACCAACCTGATAGGATGTAAACCTGGTTTTGCCGGTATAAAATTTATTATCTGAACCATACCCCCTAAAACTTTGGTTAGTTAATCCTAGCGATAGGTTGGGTAACATTTGGGCCTTTTGAAGTGAAAGGTTGGTTTGGGCTAGTTGAATTTGTTGTTCCCATGTTTTTTGATACGGGTGAGATTCGGCTTGGCCAAGACTGAGCTGTTCAAATTTGATGGAACCCGGTTTCGGTGTATAAGCTATTGGGGTGTTTAAGATTAATTGGAATCTCAAGATGCATAATTCCAGTTCGTTCTGTAGGTTTTTCTTTTGCAGGTGTATATTGCCGGATAAAACATCAGCATAGGATTTTTCCAGCAAATTACTTTCTCCTTTTTCAAATCGAAGGGTAGAAACTCTAGAAAATTCTGCAATCAAACTATCGGTTTTGCTCAGAATTTTTTCCTTTTCTAAAAGCAAGAGGTATTGAAAAAAGCATTCCTGTACCTCACGGGTTATTTCCAAATCGGTTTGTTGCTTTTCCAAAAAGGCCAGTTGAATCTCATTCTTTGCAACGGAATTCTTTTTGGAATAAATGCTTGGAAATTGGAAGGATTGGTTAATCGAAATCCGGGTATCCCAAAAGGCACTATTAATAGATCCGGTTTCAAATGTTACCTGGGTTTGATCAGGGTTAAAGGAAGATTTTCGTAGTTTTTCCTTGTATTCTTGTATCAAAACCATGTTTTTAACTGCATAGTTGTTTTTTATGGCAGAATCGATTGCACTTTTCAAATCAATTTCTTGAGCTGAAGCGGAATGGCTGTAACTCCCCAGGAAGGTAATGATTATAGCAACAGAGGAAATTCGAACAAGCTGTCCGCTTCGTTTTTCCAACAAAATGTATAGGATGGGAAGAACAAACAGGGTAAGAAAAGTTGCCAGCAATAAGCCTCCAATTACAACTGTTGCCAATGGACGCTGTACTTCGGCTCCGGATCCATTGCTCAATGCCATGGGTAAAAAACCCAAGGATGCAACAAAGGCTGTCATTAGCACAGGCCTCAATCGCAATTGTGTGCCGGTTAGAATTACTTTGTACAAGTTGGAAAATCCTAGTTGACGTAATCGGTTAAATTCCGAAATAAGCACAATTCCATTCAAAACTGCTACCCCAAACAAGGCTATAAATCCAACCCCTGCACTAATGCTAAACGGCATATTGCGAATGGCTAAAAAGAAAATACCTCCTATGGCCGATAAGGGAATGGCTGAATAAATCAATAAGCCATGTTTGACTGAATTAAAGGCAAAAAACAACATCAGAAATACCAGGATAAGCGAAATCGGAACAGCTAGTGCAAGTCGGCTTTTGGCCTCATTTAAATTTTCAAATGCTCCGCCGTAGGTGATGGAATACCCTGTGTTCAGTTTTAGTTCCTTGTCAACTTTGGCTTGCAGACGTTCAACAACGGTTTGAACATCGTTGTTTCTGACGTTAAATCCAACTACAATTCTTCGTTTGGCATTTTCTCGCTGAATTTGGTTTGGACCATTGATTATTTCTACCTTGGCTAATTGGTGAAGGGGAATTTGAGTTCCGTTGGGTGTGTAAATCAATAAATTTTCCAAATGCTCCGGATCTGTTCTCAGGTCTTTGTTGAGCCTAACTACCAGGTCGAATCGCTTTTCATCTTCGTACACCAAACCTGCACTTCCTCCTGCAAAAGCGGTGTTTACTATTCGGTTTACATCGGCTATATTCAAATTGTATTGAGCCAAGGCCGGTCGGTAATAGTTCACCACCACCTGGGGCATTCCATTGATGGGTTCTATGAATAAATCTTCAGCGCCATCAACCTGATCGATAATTTTTCCCAGTTTGCTTCCTAGGAGTTGCAAGGTGTCCAGGTTGTCGCCAAAGATTTTGCAAACCACATCTTGTCGTGCTCCGGTCATTAGTTCGTTGAAACGCATTTGAACCGGGTATTGAAATCCGGTAGTTATTCCGGGTACTTCTTCCAGTGCCAAACTCATTTTCTCTGCTAATTCGTTGAATCCTGATGCCGAGGTCCATTCTTTTTTGTCTTTTAAAATTACCATTAAGTCAGCGGCTTCCAAAGGCATCGGATCGGATGGGATTTCACCTGATCCGATTTTAGTAACCACCTTTTCAACTTCCGGAAACCGGGACTTTAAAATGCCTGCAGCTTTTTGAGTATATTCGATGGAGGCACTTAGGCTACTTCCCGTTAATAGCCTGGTTTCTACTGCAAAGTCTCCTTCTTCTAAGGCCGGAATAAATTCACCCCCCAGGTTTGCCAAAATAAAAACGCTTGAAACAAATAAAATCAGCACTACACTGAGTATGGTTTTGGGGTGTCGGAGTGATTTCATTAATAGACTTCGGTATGCTTTTTCAACTTTAGACATGAGTCGATCTGAAAAATTGGGTTGATGGTGCACGTTCTTGCTTAGGACTAATGAAGCCATCATAGGAACATAAGTAAGTGATAACAGAAAGGCTCCAATTAAGGCAAAGGAAACCGTTTGGGCCATGGGCTTGAACATTTTTCCCTCGATTCCACTTAAGCTCAAAATTGGTAGGTAAACAATCAAAATAACGACCTGTCCAAATACAGCACTGTTCATCATTTTGCTGGCGGATTTGTTGACCTGAGTATCCATTTCTTGTTGAGAAAGTACCGACTTAAAACCCAGACGATAACTATGAGCAATTTGGTGCATGACTGCTTCCACAATAATCACGGCCCCATCTACGATTAATCCAAAATCCAGGGCACCCAAACTCATCAGGTTACCACTTACATGAAAGAGGTTCATGAGTGTAATAGCAAATAACATGGACAAAGGAATAATGGAAGCCACCAGTAAACCTGCTCTCCAATTTCCTAAAAACAGAACTAAGATGAAAACCACAATTAATGCGCCTTCCAATAGGTTTTGTTCCACTGTAGAAATGGCATTATTCACCATTTTGGTTCTGTCGAGAAAGGCTTCGATTCGAACTCCTTTGGGCAGGGTTTTCTGAATTTTCTCTATTTCGGCCTTTACATTTTTAATAACCTCTGAACTATTTCCACCTTTGAGCATCATAACAACGGCTCCTGCTACTTCACCTTCGTTGTTGTAACACATGGCTCCATACCGAATGGCGTGGGCAAGTTTAACGTCTGCTACATCTTTAATACGAACCGGAACACCTGATCCTGTGTTTATTACCGGAATTTCTTCCATATCTTGTATGGAACTCAATAAACCTTCAGTTCGAATAAACAGCACCGAAGGTCCACGTTCGATGTAGGCGCCACCGGTATTTTGATTGTTCTTTTCTAAGGCCGTAAAAACATCCGAAATGCTTAGGCCCAACGCATGTAAACGGTTGGGGTCCAAGGAAATTTCGTATTGTTTTAGTTTACCTCCAAAACTGCTTACATCGGCTACTCCTTTTACTTGAAGTAATTGCCTTCTGACCACCCAATCCTGAATGGTTCTTAGCTCGGTTTCATTGTATTGTGATTCGTATCCTTTTTCCGGTCGAACCACATATTGGTAAATTTCACCCAAACCGGTGGTAATTGGTCCGAGTTCAGGGGCACCAATATCGTTTGGAATTTGATTTTGAACTGTGCTAAGTCGCTCGGATACCTGCTGCCTAGCCCAATATACATCGGTAGCGTCATCGAAAACAATGGTAACAAGAGAAAGTCCAAACCGGGAGAAACTTCTGATTTCGGTTTTTCCCGGAATGTTGCTGATGGCCTGTTCGATAGGGAAGGTAACCAAACGTTCAATATCCGTTGCCCCATATGAAGGTGCGATGGTTATGATTTGAACCTGGTTATTGGTAATATCGGGTACTGCATCAATTGGTAGTTGAGAAGTTTGGTAAATTCCAACTACAACCAATGCGATGGTAAACAGGCCTATAATTAATTTTTGGCGTATGGAAAACGCAATAATAGAATTCAACATGTTTAATAAGTTGAAGGAATAGGCAAAAAGCCCATGTGTTTACACATAGGCAAGAGTTGTTTTAAGTAATGGGAAACTCCCTATTGAGGGCAGCCGTTTTTAACTCAGCAATCCAATTTGTTGATGGTAGTTGCATCCATTTGAGGCTCTCCATCAGGCATGGCTTTTACCCCACTGCCATGGTGAATGGCAATCAGGTTATCGTCGTTGGTTAAAAATTGATTACTGGCCGAAGCGTAGGTGGAAAGGTTAATTCCTTCCTGAGCTGAAGATGCACTGTGGCAACCGCTCATGGCACATCGGCTATTTAAAATATCGGCTATTTCGTTGGTGTAAGTTGGAGTTGTTCCGGTGCAGGTGGCTTGCGACGCATAGTCGGTGCTGTCTTTTTTACAAGAATTGAATACGATTATTACGGTAAGTAGGGCTGCACTTAAAAGTTGAAATTTCATTGTCTAAATTTTTAAAGTTTTTTGGAAATTGGCTTTCGAAGGGTGATCAAAAAAACAATAATAATTTAGGTGGTTGCCATATTTTAGAAAGGTAATCGGATTGCAGAAACAGCGCCGAACCAGGAATTAAGTCCGGTTTATGAGATAAATTGGATTTCCAAACGAAAACCTGCATTCCGGTATGAAAATGCAAAATCATGTTCGAATAGGCAAACTCCGGATGGGATTTAAATGGTAATTTTTGGTCTTCCTGATCATTAGAATCTGAACCGGAAGAATAATGCAATTTTAAAAAATTCAAAATGCCTAATTCAGGGTTTGCGCGATGATGGTCGAAATAATGACTCACTAAGGCTGGAAGTTTAAATACTTCATGGAACTCAGTGGTGGAGGCCAGGTAGCAAAAACAAAGCGATATGAATAGGAATTTTTTCAGATTACAAAAATAGGGAATTTTCACTTTTGACGAAGTTTTTGATTCCAGGGTTTAAATATTTTACCATTTTTAATAAATGAGGTTTTTTATGATGCGGGTACCTTCGCACAAAAGGAGTTCATTTCCCTAGTATTTAGGGGCTCAGGTCCGGGCTATCCGTTTCAAGTCCTCGCCGCCCGGGCTAACGCCACGGTCGTCTGTGGGCTTTCCACTGCTATCCCTACCCGAGGTGAAAGTGCATGTTCGAAGGGTGGTTTTTCATTCCTTGCAGAACATTCAGGGTTTGCACCCCCGGGCAACGATTGAGGCAAGTAGCCCACAGGACACCGACGGCGATAGCCTAGGGGGACGAGGACTACAGCCGAAAGCGTGACCCGAACGCCAACTCCAAATGTTGGGGATTTGCATGGAATTGGGTAGGCGGAAGGGCAATGTCATTAAGTTAAGGTTTAATAAGTTGGTTTATAGTTAGTAAAGGTTTTATGTTTGCTTCTAGAATGTCTATTTTTGACCCTTCTTTCAAAAGAACGATTCTCTCTAACGGGTAGTGCA
>JAIBAJ010000003.1 GCA_019695265.1 Bacteroidia bacterium
AGAGGAAAATCAACAGAGCCACCCATTTATCCTCAAAAAATAAAAGCAGGGTTTTCCTGAAAATTTGGAGGCCTAACCCAACATACACCATCATACCATATGCTATGGAAGCTTGATAAGGGTAGGAAAGTCCGTCGGGAGGGTAACCTGAAAAATTGGCCCAAAGGTCAGCAATGAAAAAGAATGGGCTATACAGCATAGCCATCCCAATGGAATACATGATTACGAACTTACCGTTTTGAAGATCGACAAGTTGGTAAAGGGAATCGGTGTTTTTATAGGTTTCAACCAGATGCTTTACCCAAGATAAGTCTGTAAAGAAAGGATCGTGGTAGATGAAATAAGCCGGCAGGTATAAATAATATCCAAAAACATCCCAGGTAATGGTTTTGTCTACCGGGGTAAGCAATCGAGAAATTACTATACTCAGGAAACAAAATACAAGCGAACCAAAGGAAATAGATTTATACCAAGGTTGATTCATTTAGCAAACGTAGTTTAAAACGAATCAGTTGATATTAAAAATTTAAATTGATTTTAAAAATGCAATTAATGCTTCCCTGTCGGCCTGGCTAAGTTTCTTAACATATTCTCTTGATTTTTCCCCTTCGCCTCCGTGCCAAAGGATAGCTTCGAGGAGATTTCGGGCTCTACCATCATGCAAATAATTGCTATGACCATTTACTAATTCGGTAAGACCAATTCCCCATAGCGGAGAGGTTCGCCATTCTTGTCCATTTGCGAGGAATTCAGGACGGTTATCGGCCAATTCAGGACCCATATCATGCAAAAGCAAATCGGTATATGGGAAAATAATTTGGTTACTGGCTTCAGGAAAAGCGATGTTGGTACCTGTTCTTACCATTGGGGTATGGCAACCTGAGCAGTTTGCTTCTTTGAATAACTGTTTACCCTTTTTTACTTTTGGGTCGTCGGTGTTACGACGCGCAGGTACCGCTAGTGTTTGGGTGTAAAAAGTGGTGGCAAATAAAATGCTATCTGCTAATTCGTAATCATCGAATAATCCATCGAATTGAGTTTGTCCGAAACTACTTTCGGTTGGAAAAACAAAGGAAGTGATTCCCATATCCTCGTTGTAGGCGCCTGCTGTTTGTTGAAGCACACTGGGATTTCCGGCTTTCCAACCAAATCGTCCGATGGTTTTTTTACCATGAACTGCATCCCAAACCATGTTAGGTCGTCCGGAAATGCCATCACCATTTGCATCAAATTCATCGCTTAGACCAAGGATTGTCATTTCATCAATGGCTTCGAGCAAGCCCATTCCAAAAACCGGAGGGGCAACTCGTCCACTGAGCAAATGTCCGGAAGGAAGGGGAATGTATGGATTTTCGAGTGAAATAGTTGGTTTTCGGAGAGTGTAAGAGGTGCCATCAGAAAAATTTCCTTGGGTGTTGGTATAGGTAATTACCACATCAGCCTCGGCAGGTTTTCCAAAAACGCCCCGTTGTTGTAGTTGTCCTCCAAATCCGGGAGCAGGGTTTGGTCCACCGTGTGGGTTTTCGCCGGGAATACTAATTCGCACCAACATAGAACTTAGAAGTTCGGATGGATTTAGAGGGGGGCGTCCTCTACCATCTGCAATATGGCAGCTTGCGCAGGACACATTGTTGAAAATGGGTCCTAACCCGGAATGGATGGGAGCCGGAGCCGTAACGAAGGTTGCCTCAAATGAGATGTCGCCAACACCATGGTTAAAATTGCCTCTATCGGAGAGATTGGGAAAAGGATGGGAATACGCACCTGAGCCGGCATCAAAAACAGTTTGAGACCCGCCGGATAAGCGTTCATCCAGATCTTCTTCTTGAAGTGCTTCCGGTTTAGAGCAGGAAGTGGCACTTAAAAGTAAAAGGAAAAAAGCCGAATAGAAGAAAGGTTTGAACATGGAATTAATCGGTAACACGTTGTTGAATTAATGGTGTTAACTTTTCAAGAGATTCATTTAGATTTCGGATGGCCGTTTGGGCATTGGCAACTTGTTGTGGTTGTGTTAAAATAGCCTCACCAAACGGTACTGTAATATTTTGCAATGCAGCAATTGCAGCAGCAATTTTTTGGGTAATTTCTGCATCCAGACTAAGGTTGTAATTTTTTACGAAGTCCTGAATACCTTTTCCATCTGAGGCATATTTTCCAACATACATGTTTTCGATACTTCGCATATTATTGGTAAAATCGGCAATGGAATTACCACTGAATGGGCTTTCTTCTAATGAAGGGTCTTGTGCAAAAAAGGGCTCTTCAATTTTTCCGTCAGCAACTTCTTCACAAATGCCTTGCATGGCAGAAACCACCTCCAACATGGCATCTTTTCTGGTTGAATATGCTGAACTTCCATTACCGGCTTTTTCGAATTCATGGCGAAATGAATTGGAGTTGTTGATATCCCAGCGGCTGCTAAGGTGTGAAGTACGATCCCGGATATATGCACCAAGGGCTACCATGTATTCCATTTCCTTTTCCGTTAATTCAGAAGCTAGTTTGTTTCCATTTTGTCCCCAAAGAATATACTCTAATGGATGGAAACCACGTAAAGCATCCTGGGTTAATCCGGCAAGGTATTGAGGGGTAATGGTAGTTGAGGAAGCCAATAGGGAATCTAATTCCAGGAAATTAACCGGCCAGGTATCAATACCGGGGTCAATATCTTCGGAAGAAACAGGACCAAATAGAAATCCTTCCGATTGTTCCCATGCACTTCGTGTTTCTTTCCAAAGCTGACGAGCGTTTTCTAAGTTAGAAGTTGTTGGATTTGCTTTTAAAGTTTCCAGGGAAAGTTCCAATTGATAAGCTTTTGAAGCTAAATCATCATAGGTAGCAACAATGACGTTGCTCGACAAACTAGTAATGATTTCGGAAGTTGGAGTTAGGTTGTTTGTTTCATCACCCTTGTTGCAACCGGCAAATAATAAGCCGGTTGCCAGGGTTAATAGGGAGAGGTCCGCGTTTTTCATAGGGTTTGAGGTTTATTGGATTTGAATTAAAACTTGATCGTTTTCTAGTTTTGCAGGATATATTTTTAGGTTAGTGGAGGCCGGTTCCTTCATTACTTTTCCGTCCATGTCAAATTGACTTCCGTGGGAATTGCAATAAATGCTGGTAGAAGAAGCCACCAAGGGATTGTCGTAATGCGTACATTTCATATAAATGGCTTTAAATTCGTTACCCGGTTTTTTCAATAAAAGGATATCGTACTCCAAGCGTTTGTCTCTTACATTAATTCGGTCGCTACCTTCAGTAAAGGAGAGTAGAGGAACTGCAATAACGCCGGGTGTAGTGGAAGTGGAGGTAAAGGTGGCAGAAGATTTACAGGAATTTAGCAAGCTGCTTACAATTCCCGGAACAATGCACCAGGCGGCAGTTTGGGTAACAAATTTTCGACGATTCAGCATGATAATTTAAAATGAATATCCCATACCTAAATTTACGAAGCCATTGCTGGTATAATAAGCAGGTGCAGTAGGGTAGGGGTTAATCAGTAAGGATTTATTGGGTTCTCCTGTAATTCTATGTGTGTAATCCAATTTTAAAATGACACCTTTTACAGGAGAATAATTGATTCCACCAATCAGATAGGCCTGGTTATATTGTCCATCGCCAATTCCGTTGCTTGACATTTGGGCATTCAAATCAAGTTTTTCATACCTGCCAAAAATGGTCAAAGCTCGTTCGGGTTTGTTAAAGATATGCATAAGGTTATAGCCTACTTCCACATAAGCACCATACATAAGTTTGGCGGTATTATTCGCATAGGCACGGTTTATTTCAAATGCTTTGGGGATGGAAACCAGGGTTCCTAAGGCTCTTGCATAAAACCATTTCCCTAAATATTGCACATTGGCTTCACCTACGGCCACAGGAGTGCCAAAAACTCCCCGGTCGAGCATTAAACTATCCGACTGTCTTTTGGTGAGTCCTGCTGAACCTCCGTAGTAACCGGAAACTTGAATACGCCAGTTTTTGATGTATTGCAAAACTGCTCCTGTAATGGCTATATTGGTTGAGCTAGCATTTTGACCATTAAATCGTCCTTCCCGGATACCCGTTCCATGCTCGAATCCTTGTGAACTTAAGCCATTTACCAGACCTAGGGAAAAGTTGAAACCAGGCATAGATCGTGGACTTCCATAGAAACCGATTCCTAATTCTCTCCAGGTTGCAGGAATTACATAGGTTTCAACAAATGGTCGGCGGTTGGTACTAAAGGTGGTAGGTAAGTGGTTTTCGTTAATGATACCGATACGAGGAATAAACAAACCGGCAGTAAAATAGTATTCCGGATTTAGGTTCATTTTTAGGAAACACTGCTCTATACTGAATTCTCCGGCTGGCCTTCCATTTTCAACCCTTGCATCTTCCAATTCCCATTCAGAAAAGAAGGTAATCTTGTTATTGAACTTATGTCCTAAAAATAGAATTACCCGTTCTAAGTTTGCTGTCCCTTTTCCAAGTTTTAAGTCATAAGAGGCATGTGCTTGTCCATAACTTGATACAAATGTTTTATTGGCTGATCGAGTTAATCCGGCATTAAGACTATCTTCATAGGTGATGATTTGGGCATTACCGGAAAGCGAGAAAAGGGCAATAATGGCTAAGGCTGGAAGTAAACGTTGGGTAAAGAAGTTCATTGACATACAATTTTCGGCTGCAAAGAAAGTGCTTATTTAGAATTAATTTAAATAAAAATAAGCAATACCAACTTTGAGGTAGGATACCAGGAGGATGCTTGGATATTCAGAAACCAAAGACTCTATAAAAAATGGCCGGGAAAGATGGAATTACGCATATTTAGTTGGTTTCATAAAGGGGAGATAAGGCAGGTAAAAAACCTGAAATTGGGCAATTAATCTTCGAAATTATTAGCCAAAACAGAATTTGGATTGGTAAAACTGCTTGAAAGGAGCTTTTAGTGAAACTCATAATTTTCCTTTTCGATGGTTGGGGTATAGGTTATAAATAAAGCATTGTCATTATTTCTTGCTTCTGATCCCCGGCTTTTTTTGCTTGTTTTCAAATCCAACAAGAAGTTAGCAGATGTATAAAATTTCCCTCTTTGCAGAATAATGATAGATACGTTGAACCTTTGGGGGACGAATGAAAGTTATAGGTAGCGCATCGGGCAACGATAGAGGCAAGTAGCCCACAGGACACCTACGGCGATAGCCTAGGTGGACGAGGACTACAGCCGATAGCGTGACCCGAACGCCCATGCAGGTTGTTTGGAATTTTGCAAAAGATTTTTGGGCGGAGGGGGCCCGCATACCAGTAATTTTAAAAAGAAATAGTCAATTCGTACGGGATGACTTTTTCAACTTGTAGTAAGATTGCTTGTTATTCGACTCTCTATACATATTGGATATCCTTGATATTCAGTTGAATACTCACTTGCCCGTTGTATTCATTTTCTTCAATACAGAAGGCGATATCGAAGGGTTTACCGGTCTGGATTTGAGGTAAATGCTCCCAACCTTTAAAAAAGATACAAGGAAAAACCAATTCCGGATTTTGAGAACTTTGAATGGCCAATTTAAGGTGAGTTTCACCCACAATTCTGGCATGACCGGTATCTAAAACGGACCTGGTAACAAAAACCGGTTGCATATTTCCCGGGCCAAAAGGGCCAATTTGGGTTAAAATTCGAAATAATTTGGGCGTAATTTCTTCCAATTGAATATCCAAATCAATTTCCTGGCTAGGAATAAGCATTTCATCAGTTATGGAAGACCTTACCACCGATTCAAATTTGCTTCGGAAGGCATCGATGTTTTCAATTTTAAGGGTTAAACCAGCAGCATATTTATGTCCTCCAAATTGTTCGAGTAAGTCACTGCATGCCTGAATAGCTTCATGAACATCAAAATCTTTGACACTTCGAGCCGATCCGGTTGCCTTTCCGTTGGATTCGGTAAGAACAATGGTAGGTCGGTAGTATTTTTCAATCAGCCTGGAAGCTACAATTCCAACAACGCCTTTATGCCAATTTTCAGAATACACCACTGTGCTTTTTGAATTCAGAAGAGATTCATCGGTTCTAATTAATTCCAAAGCTTCTTGAGTAATGATGCTATCTAAACTTTTACGTTCAATATTATTGTAATGAATAACCTGATTGAATGATTCAGCCGATAATTCATTGGGTGAGATTAAAAGTTTTACTGCATTACTGCCATGTTCAATTCTTCCGGCGGCATTAATCCTCGGGGCAAGGATGAAAACAACATCGGAAATGGTCAGTTTCTTTTTTATTTTGTTGAATTGTAAAATCGTACGTATTCCTACTCCGGGATTGGTATTTATTTTTTCTAAACCAAAATAGGCAAGTATTCTGTTTTCGCCTACAATAGGCACGATATCGGCTCCAATACTTACAGCAACAAGATCTAGATATTCATAAACTTCCGACAAGGGCAAATGAAGTCTTGTGCACAAAGCCTGGCAAATTTTAAAACCTATTCCACACCCGCAAAGTTCTTTAAAAGGGTAAGGGCAATCGGATTGTTTAGGGTCTAGAACAGCAATAGCATCCGGAATCTGTGATCCGGGTAGGTGGTGGTCGGCAATAATGAAATCTATGCCTTTACTTTTGGCGTATTCTACCTTATCAATTGAACGGATACCACAATCCAATGCGATAATTAAATTGACTTGGTGTTCTTCTGCAACGTCAATTCCTTTAAAAGAAATACCATACCCTTCTGAATACCTGTCAGGGATATAATACTCAATTTTGGATGTTTGTTTGGAGAGAAATTGATAAACTAGGGAAACTGCGGTTGTACCATCTACATCGTAATCTCCATAAATCATAATACGTTGACCTAACTCAAGTGCTTTAATGATTCGATCAACGGCATTTTCCATTCCCTTCATTAAAAAAGGAGAATGAAGTTGGTCCAGGTTGGGTCGGAAAAACTCTCTGGCCTGGTCAAAATCTGAAATACCCCGTTGCAAAAGCAAGGTTGCCGTAATTCTGTCCACACCTAAGCTGTTTCTCAAGGAATCAATTGCCTGAGGCTCAGGATGGAACTTATAAATCCATCTCATGGTTTAAAAATTAATAATCCTGTAAGGTTTCCTCCAGTTGAGATAAGGCTGCTTCCAATTGAGAATCGTTGGGTGCAACACCGTGCCATTTGTGACTTCCCATCATAAAATCCACGCCTTGTCCCATCTCAGTTTTCATCAAAATCAAAATTGGTTTGCCTTTTCCCGTCAATGATTTAGCCAATTGGAGGGTACTTAAAACATCCTCCATTTTATTACCATTCATATCCAATACATCCCAACCAAATGCCTCAAATTTGGCCTTTAAATTTCCCATTGGTAAAACCTTGTCGGTATCACCATCAATTTGCCTTCCATTAACATCAATGGTAGCAATAAGGTTATCAACTTTCTTGGCTGCAGCGTACATAGCAGCTTCCCAAACCTGACCTTCCTGAATTTCACCATCCCCACAAAGTACATATACTAATTTGTTGTCTTGATTTAATTTTTTTGCACTGGCGGCACCACAGGCAACAGATAAACCTTGTCCGAGAGAACCACTTGCGATTCGAACACCCGGTAAATGCTCATGGGTTGTAGGATGACCTTGCAACCGGGTATTCAGTTTTCTAAAAGTAGCAAGTTCGCTCACGGGGAAGTAACCGCTTCTTGCCAAAACACTGTACCAAACCGGTGAAATATGGCCATTAGAAAGAAAGAATACATCTTGATCTTTTCCATTCATATCAAAATCCTTTGGATTATGGTTCATCACTTCAAAATACAGAGCGACTAAAAAATCTGTACAACCGAGAGAACCGCCCGGGTGACCGGAATTTACAGCATGAACCATTCGTAAGATGTCGCGACGGACTTGAGAACTGATTTTTGTAAGTTTTTCTATATCGGCCATGGAGGGTTATTTTTTGCAAAGATATTTTAGGCGAAAATGTCAAACCAGTTGACTTTTGGAAAGTTATTAAGATAGTTTGAGCAAGGGAAATTGAAAAATTACCTGAATTCTTAAAATAGCTAAAGGGAAAAGAGAAGTTGCAATTATTCTAACTTTCCATCTTACTAAGTAAAAACCCCTGGATTCGAAAATTCTGCAAATACAATTTCTTTATTAGGAATTAATTACCTCATTTGCATTTTTATAAGCTTGAGTAAAAAGATTAAATGGCAATATACAAGTTCCGTTATAGTCTTATTCCTTAAGTCCGCTGCCTCCATCAATCCCTCCATTCACCGGATTAACCCTTCCTACTTCATGGTTTGGAAAATGGACATGATAGGGGCCTAATTGCACATTGGGTACATAATAATCAGTTGAAATAATATGACCGCCACTTTCTAAACAAGCATTTAATCGGTCATAATTACCTATTCTGGCCTCTTCCGTTTCTGAATCTGCCCTGGTTCTGATAATATAACCTTTTCGTGCCAGCTCCTTTATTCGTTGGGTGTTGGATGGTGGTAATGGATCATTTTGCTTGGTAAATGCGCATTCCGGTGTGTCAGGTGATGCATAAATAAACATAACCCTACCTTTTAGTGACGGATGGTTTTGGATATAATCGTCCACTGCACCTCCTTCCATAATAAAAACAACCTTTCCCCTGCATTCTTCCAATAGGGGCCAATCGTTGCTGGTTGCCATTTCATTTAAGGTTGCATGCTTCCCTCTAACCCAATCCGGAGTGATGACACCTTTTAAATCTTTTCCAAATACTGATTTTATTTCTGAATCAATGGAATCACAGGCGGTAGCATCAAATTCCCTGGATCGCTTAAATCCAAGCATTCGAAGAAATCCGCTGCGATTTCCCGGTCCTTCTTCCTTACTTTCAATATTGATGAAGATTGGTAAATGGTTAGGATGTGCATCACTCCATTTCTTAACCGCTTCCAAGGCTTGTTTGAATGTAAAATAATGGGTTTCATAATCTACATCCTTGATGTGTAGAACTTTGAATCCCGGTTTTTTTAATTCTTCAATTTTTGATTTCTTACGAAGCCCAGCCAATCCGTTTAAAGCCCTTTTGTAATATTCTCCACCAATTGGATCATAATAAATATCAATTTCTAATCCTCGAATATTCCAATCGCTGAATTGTGCATCAAAAGGAAGATGAGCATAATTTATTCCACTAGGATCTAAATCCTTCCCCAACAGTTTTTTTATCCGATTCAGATAGCGAATGACTTTTGCAGGTGGGTATTTCTTATAGCTGTTGTGGCTGGCAATTATTTGAATTTGATTCAGATGCAATACCGAGTCTTTTTGTCCGGAGGAATATAAAGCCTGAAGTATTAAAATCAAAAGTAAAATCTGTTTCATTTTAGTATTTCCAGTAATAGTATAAAAGTTTAATCCATTCATTGTTTATCATGATTAATCCGTCTTCATTTTTCCACCAATTCCAATACCTTATTTTATTGTCAGGTGCACCAACCACCCAAAAGTGAATGCCATTTTTTTGGGTTGAATTTCTCAAGGAGTATTTGATTCTTCGGGTATGAAATTCTGAACTGATAATCATAACGGTATCCAATTTATTTCGGTGGCAATAATCAAAAATGATTTGGGCTTCCTCCTTGGTGCTGGTTCCAAATGGCAATAATTCTGTACTGGTTATTGGTATCCCCATTTTTACCAGTGCTTTTTGGGTAACTTCTCCTTCCGAAAATTTAAAACCCATGGCTTCAAAAAGAGGGTGTAGGTTTTTGCCTGTGCAAACTATTTTTTTTATTTGTCCTTTCTTGAAAAGTTCAACCGCTTTTTTTCCTCGGTCAATGCTATTTCCACTTAAAACAAAGGCAACACCACAAGATTGTTCATTATCCTGCGAGATAAGAAATTTAGCAGTAGATTTTAAAATAGGGATCAAACCTAAAATCAATATCAAAGAAATACCCATCAGGAGCATTCCCCATTTTACCAGTGGTCTGTTATACCAGGGGTTTATTGCATCTTGACCTGCCATCAGAAATTGAATTTTTCCAAAATCACCTCAGGACAACGAATCGGACGTCCTGTGCTTTTGTTCACAAAAACCAAGGTGGTCGAACCCTGGTTTATCAATTCATTTTTGGAATTTAAAACCTGGTATTCGAATTTCATACGTGAGCCCGGTTTTTCTTTAACCATGCAGCTTATTTGAAGGTTTTCATCGTAATAGGCCGGGCGAATGTATTTAACTTGCAAATCAATAACAGGCATCATGATGCCTGAATCTTCTAATTCGGCGTAGGAAATGCCCGCAGATCGCATAAGTTCAACCCGTGCTACTTCGTAATATTGGGCATAATTTCCGTAGTACACATAACCCATTCGGTCTGTTTCGCCATAACGGGTTCGTAAGGTGATGGTTTGGGTTATCAAGTTTTTAATTTGCAGCCCAAAGTTAATCTACATCAAAGCGATTTGACAAAATTCCCTAAACTATTTTAGAGAAAATTTAAAGCCTTTTGTTAATCCATCCTGCTGGAAATTAAAATAATAAATTCCTTCTGCTAAGTCGGAGAGGTTCAGTAATTCCTGATGGTCGCCAATTTCTTGCGTTTTGGTTTGGAATTTCACTATTTTTCCCATTGCATCTAAGAGGGTAAAATTGGTTTTTTGGGTAAACTTATTGGTAAAATTGACATGTAAATTTTTTGAATCATCTACAAAGCAATTCAAATGTGTCAGATTACCATCGTTTGATCTAATTCCAACACTGGTATTTACGATGTTAATGGTATAATCTTCGGTTTGGCCTGAATTAAAGGGCATGCAAGCATCACTTGAATACATTAATTCTCCATTAGCACTGCAATTGCGTATTCGCATTTTAGTGGGTCCGGGCAATGCATCTCCCGGAACAAAGAAGGTGGTTGAGGCAGGTGTATTTGCAGTAGAATTTGAAGCAAATTCGATAACCTCTGAACTTGAAAATACATTGTCGTGGTTATAGTCAATCCACCCGAAGATTTGACTATTCTGTGCCGTTGTTACATTTAAGGTGTAGGTATTAAAAGCGTCAAGCGATGCCGTAGTGTATGAGGTAACCGGCCAATTGACATATCCGGTCGTAGTGTTGTCGCATCCGGTATTTTGATTGTTGAGAGTGGTACCAGCAATAGAAACTGTATTAATCACTTCCAACTGATTACAATTGACAGGATGTAGACCTTGGGTGCAATAACCGGGTGAATTCATCTGAATGTTGACATGGTAATCTTCTGTTTCTCCATAAACCAGGTTTGTACAAGGATCAATGCCATTTATTGGTGAATCTTCACATCGGATTCTTAACCTGGTTAAACCTTCAGAAGCTGTTAATGGAAAAGAAACGAGAAATAACATTGGGTTGGTGGTTTGAACTACCTCTCCAAGTCGTTCTTCGAAACTAAAAACACTATCCCGGTTATAATCTAGCCATGCAGTATAGGTAAAACCGGGGTTCATTCCTCCATAAACTCGCATCAAATAGGTTGTACGAGCATACAAAGTTGTTGTCGACACTGAATTGGTAAAATTGGCATAATAGGGGAAGGAGTCGACACCAAGTTGGTTTTCATTTTTCATAGTATTTAAAACAACTCCATTTATATAGTCCATATTTTGGGTTCCAACCGAATACCAAGGAGTGCAATAAACTGCTCCGGGGGAAGTAATATTAACGGTATAATCTTCGGTTTCACCGGGGTAAGTATCCATTACTTCGAAACATGGATGAATGTCTGTAATGCCGTAAGGAATTGCTCTTAGTCTTAATCTTTTTTGTCCGGTTCCAAAATAGGAATGTATTGGAATATTAAATTGAATATGTCCTTGGTAATTGGCCCATACATCAATTAATTCATTGTTTGAAAAAGTATTATCATTATCAAAATCCATAAATACTGCCACTTTACAAATTTGACCAGAAGGAACCTCCACATTCAGTTGGTAGGTTTGTCCCATGGTTAATTGTATTGGTCCAAGGTTGGTGTAATTGCGGTAGGTTTGCCCATCCGTTACACCGGTATTTAGGTTGTTGAATCCATTGATGGATACCCCGTCGATAAAAACCAAACTATCCATATAGGAGAAGGCTCCACCACAATATTGGGCAAAATTGAATTGCCAAATAAAAATTCCAAGAATTGTAAAATTGAACTTTTTCATCCGAGTAGTTGTATGGATGCAAAAATACCAATTCAAGTAAAATTTTAATTCAAAAATTCTGCTTGAATTAAAAGTCTAAACCGGAAAAAATGTCGACTAAGTCAACATCCCTCCACATACATTCAAAACCTGTCCAGTAATGTAGGCCGACAAATCACTTCCTAAAAACAAGCAAGCATTCGCTACATCTTCTCCCTGTCCACCCCGTTTTAATGGTATTTGTTCTCTCCATTGTTCAACCGTTTTTGCATCTAAGGCCTCGGTCATTTCTGTTTCAATAAATCCCGGGGCAATAGCATTGCAACGTATATTCCTTGAACCTAATTCTAAGGCAATTGATTTGGTAAATCCAATAATTCCTGCCTTGGAGGCTGCATAATTGCTTTGTCCGGCATTTCCTTTAACTCCTACCACCGAACTCATATTTATTATGCTTCCCCATCGCTGCTTTAACATAGGTCTTTGGGCTGCCTTGGTTAAATTAAAAACTGATTTTAAATTAACTCTTAACACCTCATCCCATGCCTCTTCCGTAATCCGCATCAATAAATTATCTTTGGTAATTCCAGCGTTATTTACCAAAATGTGCAATGCACCAAAATCTTGTATGACCAAATTCACCAATTGCTCGGCTTGTCCGTAATCCGATGCATCACTGCGATAGGACTTTACCCTTGTTCCGTAAGCCTTTAATTCTTCTTCCAATGCAATCCCTTTCTCCGGCGAACTTAAATAGGTAAAGGCTACATCGGCTCCTTGTTCGGCAAATTTCTTGGCAATTGATTTTCCAATTCCTCTAGAAGCTCCTGTAATTAAGGCTACTTTGCCGCTTAATAGTTTCGTCATGTTCGTTTGTTTGATAGACAAAGGTATTAAAATAAAAAAGCCCCCGCTTAGCAGAGGCTTTGTCGGGCTGACCTGACTCGAACAGGCGACCACCAGCACCCCATGCTGGTACACTACCAACTGTGCTACAGCCCGAAATGTAAGGTTTTGTGAAAATTTCTTAAATCTGAAATTAATCTCAACCCATCAATCAAACAGCCTGATTTGCTGTTAAATTTGCCGCAAAAGTAGAAGTTTATTACCAACTCCAACTATTAGCCGGATTATTACCATAAAAATTAGAAAGAAATACTGTGAATAAATTGAATTACAAGAGTTTATATTTTGTCTGCCTGGCAATTTTTCTTGTTTTCCCTTTATTCTCCCTTGCCGAAGGTTCCGAAAAATTTACCATTTCAGGTTTCGTCAAAGATGCCAAAACGGGAGAAGCTCTCATTGGTGCAAATGTTTTTTTAAAAGAAAACCTCAAAGGCGTTTCAACCAATACTTATGGTTTCTATTCCATTACCATAGAAAAAGGTAATTATACCCTCGTTTGCTCCTACCTTTCTTACAACGAGTTTTCTAAACCCATTCAATTGGATGCAAACGTGTCTGTTAACATCGATTTGATGCCAACCACTCAAGATATGAAGGAGGTGGTGGTTACTTCGGAACGACAAGATAAAAACATCACCAATACCAACATGGGTCAGGTAAAAATGGATATTCAGCAGGTGAAATTATTGCCGTCTTTCATGGGAGAAGTGGATATTCTGAAAACAATTCAACTTCTTCCCGGTGTTAAAGGCTCAGGCGATGGAAGCTCCGGCTTTTATGTGCGTGGTGGTGGCCCCGATCAAAACTTAATCCTTCTGGATGAAGCTGTTGTCTATAATTCTTCTCACTTATTTGGTTTTTTCTCCGTTTTCAATGGCGATGCCGTTAAAAATATGAACCTCATTAAAGGAGGAATGCCAGCCCAATATGGCGGACGACTGGCTTCTGTTCTCGACATAACCATGAAGGAAGGTAATAACCAAAAATTTAAAGTGGATGCCGGTATTGGCTTAATTTCCTCCCGTCTGACCATTCAGGGGCCGATTAAAAAGAATAAAGCTTCTTTCATCCTATCCGGTCGCCGAACCTATATCGATGTCCTGATGAAGCCTTTTATTAGTAAGGATCAACAGTTTTATGGTTCCAGCTACTTCTTCTATGACCTCAATGCCAAATTGAATTATGCCTTTTCCGACAAAGACAAAGTCTTTATCAGTGGCTATTTCGGAAAAGATAAATTTACTTTCCAGGATAACCAGGACCTTGGCTTTAAAGCTGTTCTGCCATACGGAAACGCCACCGCAAGTCTTCGCTGGAACCACTTGTTTAATAGCAAGTTATTTATGAATACCAGCCTCATTTTTACCGATTATAACTTTAAAGTAACCCTGGGTCAGTCCGATTTTAATTTTGGTTTGTATTCCGGTATCAGAGATTACAATGCTAAACTTGATTTTAGTTGGCAACCTACCATACGCCACCATGTTCGTTTTGGACTAAATTATACCTACCACCGGTTCACTCCCAACAATGCAACCGCCGAAGCAGGTGATATTACCTTCGATTTTGGTAAAGTAGAACGGATTTATGGAAATGAATTCGCAGCATACCTGAGCGACGACTTTGATGTAACCGATAAATTCAAAATAAATCTAGGTATCAGGGTTTCCGGTTTTCAACAAATTGGCCCTTTTGAACGTTTTGTGAAGGAAGGAGATAGGGTAGTGGATACCATTCAATATGCCAGAGGTGAACACATTAAGTTTTATATGAGACCGGAACCTCGACTCGCCTTAAATTACATTATCAATAGCAAAAGCTCGGTTAAAGCTGCAGTTACTATGAATTACCAATATCTTCAAGTTGCTAACCTGGCCACCGTTTCCCTGCCTACCGACCTTTGGATTCCTTCTTCCGAGAAAATTAAACCCCAACAAGGGATTCAATATTCTTTGGGATATTTCCGCAATTTTCAAGACAATACCTGGGAAACCTCGGTAGAACTGTATTACAAGGATATGCGCAACCTCATCGAGTTCAAAGATGGAGTAATGCCTTCCAATACTGTCAATGATAACATCGATAACTTACTCACCTTCGGACGGGGTTGGGCTTACGGAGCTGAGTTTTTTGTTCGAAAATCAGTAGGGAAAACAACAGGATGGTTGGGTTATACCTTAAGCTGGACTCAACGCCAGTTCGACGACCTCAACAATGGTAAACCTTTCTTTGCCCGGTACGATCGTCGCCACGATGTGCAATTTACCCTCACTCAGGAACTTAGTAAAAAATGGACCTTCTCTGTTGTTTGGGTATACAGCACTGGGGCTGCATTAACAGTTCCTGTGGCAAGGTATTTTATTGAAGGTAAAGTAATTAATGAATTTGGACAAAGAAATTCCTATAGGATGGCACCTTACCACCGCCTTGATTTGTCTCTTACTTACGTTCACAAAAAAACCGAAAAATGGATGAGCTCCTGGAATTTTTCAGTTTATAATGTTTACAGCAGACAAAATCCTTACTTTATTTATTTCGATACCACCGGCGATCTTTTCAAAGCCGCAGCCGGAATTTCATCCAATGGTAAAGAACCTAGAGATTTTAGAATCAAAGCCAAACAAGTATCTCTTTTCCCTGTTATCCCATCCATCACCTGGAATTTTAGTTTTTAATGAAATCAAGCCTTCGTCATAGCATCCATGGTTTTCCCAGCTTATTCACCGGGCTCTTTTTCCTGGTTGTGTTGTTTAGCGCTTCTTCCTGCACCAAAGAAATTGAGGTGGTTCTTCCTGACGCCGAAAATAAAATAGTTGTGGAAGGCTGGATCGAAAATGACCAATATCCTGTAGTTAAATTATCTCGCAGCGCCGGCTTCTTTGATCCCGTTCCTACGCTGGCAGATACCATCGGTTTCTTGAATTATATTTTGAATGATTTGGTGGTACAAAATGCAACGGTTATTGTCAGCGATGGAATTATTTCCGATACCCTCGTTCCAACCCTTGATATTATTAATTTCTCCAAAGAATACCGCCTTCCTTTGGTTTATCTTGGACATACCATCAAAGGCGAGGTTGGCAAAACCTATACTCTAAAAGTGATGGTCGAAGGCAAAACTCTTACTTCCTCTACCCGTATTCCGGAGCTAATTTATATGGATACCTTGTATTGGAAACCGGATATCAGCGATGATGGGGTGGGTTTTCCATGGACAAAGTTTCAAGATCCTGATACCTTGGGCAATGCCTATCGAATTTTTACCCGCAGAGGTGGCTACGATGAGCCTTATGTAGCTCCCATCGGAAATGAATTCGACGATTATTTTGTGAATGGTACAGCATTCGATTTTCCGTTTAACCGGGGCTCTCAATTATCCGACGATACGCTTCAAAACGATGCCGAAGACCGAATTCGGGGAAAATACCTCAAAGGTGATACGATGGATATTAAATTTTGCACCATGGACAAGGCTTCCTACGATTTTTGGCGTACATTCAGTATTAGCCGTCAAAGCAATGGAAGTCCTTTTGCAGCTCCAATTAACTTAAAATCGAATATCTCCGGAAAGGGTGGTATCGGAATTTGGTCAGGTTATGGAGCTACTTTCAAAAAGGCTGTTGCTCAATAAGTTGCAGAAGTATTTAATGTGTATTTATTGCTTTTTGGCGGGTCCCATTCGCACTAAAATTGTGGCTTTTCCCCTACTGTTTTCTGGCTCATGGTCGGGCTATCGGCTGTAGTCCTCGTCGCACAGAGCCACGAAAGTGTTCGTGGCTCTGTGCTCCTGTGGGCTACTTGCCTCTATCCCTACCCGACACGTAATACGAACTTTTGTGCTTGGGTACTAAAGGTTAGGGATGTCTTCCTTTTTTAATTCAAAGTGATCTTCTTCCTCTTTTAACTTTTTAACCAAATTTACTCCTGCCGGTACCACATCGCAACAAACCGTAATGAATGAACCCGGTTTTGCATGTTTGATGGCATGGGTAATTGCTTCTGCCTCAGTTTTAATATGACTCACCTTTTTGGTTTTATCAACGCCTTCAATTCCTTCCTTGAGCAAGGCAATAATTTCTTCTTCCGATCTGCCGCGTAAATTCTTGTCTTGGCGTATGATTATTTCATCAAACATCTGGGCCGAAATTCGCCCTATGTCTCGAATGTCTTCATCCCTGCGATCGCCTACTCCGGCAATAATTCCAACTTTATGGGTGGCTTCGGTTTTTTCAAGAAACCTGGCAATTGCCTGAAATCCGGCTGCATTGTGGGCATAATCCAACATTACCTGGAAGTTTTTGAATTGGAAAATGTTCAACCTTCCCGGGGTTTGTGTTGGTGAAGGAATAAAGGTTTCCAAAGCCAATCGCATATCTTCAATTTTGAAGTTACGAATAAATCCTGCTAAAATGGTGGGCAACACATTCTGAATCATAAAAGCGGCTCTTCCTCGCATGGTTAAAGGAACATCAACCACTTTGGCAACCCTAATTTTCCAAGTGCCTTTGCACAATGTGAACCAACCATCTTCTACAATGGCTGCGAGCTTGCCTTGATTGGTATGTTCAATTACCCGTGGATTATCGGTATCCATACTAAATACTGCTATGTTGCATTGCAAGTTTTCACGCATGGCGTAAACCAAATCATCATCGGCATTTAATATGGCAGTCCCTTCCGGAGCCACGCTTTCAACCACTACAGATTTTACCCTGGCTAAATCTTCTAAAGTATTAATGTCTTTTAATCCCAAATGGTCGGCAGCAATATTGGTTACAATTCCTATATCGCAGGTATGAAAACCCAATCCTGCTCTTAAAATTCCACCTCGGGCGGTTTCTAATACGGCAAAATCAACGGTTGGATCTTTCAACACAAACTCAGCACTAACCGGTCCGGTGCAATCGCCCTCCTGAAGCATTCGGTTTTGAATGTAAATTCCATCGGTGGTGGTAAATCCAACTTTATGGCCCATCGTTTTTACCATGTGGGCCATTAAGCGGGTTGTGGTGGTTTTACCATTTGTTCCTGTTACGGCAATAATTGGAATTCGGCTGCTGCTGCCGGGAGGATAAAGCATGTCGATTACCGGTTCAGCTACATTTCTAGCCAGGCCTTCTGCCGGGGAAATATGCATTCTAAATCCGGGTGCTGCATTCACTTCTAAAACAGCTCCTCCATTTTCGTTGATAGGGGTGCTTAAATCGGAAGCCATGATATCTATTCCGCAAATATCCAATCCAACAATTCGGGCAATGCGTTCGGCCATAAATACATTGTATGGATGAACTATGTCGGTAACATCGGTGCTGGTACCTCCTGTGCTTAGGTTGGCGGTTTTCTTTAAATACACAATTTCCCCTTTCTCCACAACCGTGTCTAAATTCCAGCCTTTATCGGCAATCATTTGTAAACTATGATCATCAATCTTGATGGAGGTTAATACTTTCTCATGACCATATCCTCGTCTCGGGTCTGCATTGGTTGTATTTACTAATTCTTGGATGGTATGGATTCCATCTCCAATTACACAAGCAGGAGTTCTTTTGGCTGCAGCTACCATTTTGTAATTTACAACCAAAACTCTAAAATCAAATCCGGTAATAAATTTTTCGAAAATAACCCCTCTTGAAATTTTCTTGGCTAAGGCCAATGCCGCCATGGCTTCATCCCAGGTTTTGATATTAATGGTTGCTCCGCGTCCATGGTTTCCATTTAATGGTTTGGCAACCAATGGATATCCGATTCTACGAACCGCTACCTCTAAATCCTCTTCATCATACACTAACATTCCCTTTGGAACCGGAATGGAAGAGGCTTCCAACAGGTTTTTGGTTTCTTCTTTATCGCAGGCTATTTCCACAGCAATATTGGAGGTGGTTGAAGCTACGGTAGCCTGTATTCTGCGCTGATTCATGCCATAGCCTAATTGCACCAGGGAATGTCGGTTTAATCGAATCCATGGGATTTTTCGGGCAACGGCTTCTTCAACAATAGATCCGGTGCTTGGACCTAAACGTTCGTCTTCCCGTATTTCCCGCATATTTTGTAAGTCCTTTTCAAGGTCGTATTCCTCGTTGGAAATTAATGCTTGTGCAATTCGGACGGAAGCTTTGGCTGCATAAATACCTACTTTTTCTTCCATGTAGTTAAATACAACATTGTAAACTCCATGTTCGCCGGTACTGCGTGTTCGTCCAAATCCACAATCCATTCCGGCTAAGGTTTGAATTTCTAAGGCTATATGTTCAATAACATGTCCCATCCATGTCCCATGTTTCACCCGGCTAAAAAATCCGCCGGCAACACCTTCCGAACAACGGTGTTCGAACATGGAAGGAAACATTTTTTCCAAACGCTCACTAAATCCATTGATTTTGTCGGTTGGTAATTCCTCTAATTCCTCAATGTCAAGGCGCATTACAATGAGTTTATGACGTTTTACCGACCAGTAGTTGGGGCCACGCATGGCACGTATTTCAAGAATTTTCATACCGATATAACTTGCTAGAAAAAGTTTTAAGATGTTTTAAGGTTGTAAACATAAATTTCTTTTTCAACTTTGTACGAAGTTTTTGAAAAAAATGAAAAGTAAAGGGTTTTCCTTGTTTGTTTTGGTGGTTCTGGCTCTCGGATTTACATTTTGGATAGGTTGCGAGGCCCCAGTTTCTTTTGTTGAACCCCAGCCTCAGGGTGAACCCGATTTACCTGAATTCCCTAAAGTTTTACGTGGTAATTATTTGAGCGAAGACCAAGCCTCGGTTCTTACTATTGGTTCAACGGTTATGTATAGAACCTATGATTATGATGAAGTTCTAGCCCCAGATTCATTGAATGCTAGCACAGGTAAAGACACTGTTATGCGAATTAAGGCCGGAGGTTTTGAATTAACAAGTACCAGAAAAGATTCGACCTTAAATCATGTTCATTATGTAGACACCTTAGTTGTATTGTCTGAAAATCAGGTATTAAGAAAATTGAAAGGGTATTATTTTATTAGTACTTTACTAGAAACAGATACCTGGGAAGTAAATATGTTGGAACTTTCAAGAGGAAACTTAAGCTTAGGTAGCATTTCTTCCAGACGGGAGTTAGAGGAGTTGAAAGAATTTGCGGCTACTCCAGGCGATACTGCTCCTGTCAGGGTAAAGCTTACCCGAAAGCAGTTCAAGGACTTTGTGAAAAAAGATGGGTTTAGTTATGGCGAAACCTTTAAAAAGATACGTTTGTAGCATGAAGTATTGGTTAGTAAAATCAGAGCCTTTTGTTTATTCTTGGAGTCGTTTTTTGAAGGAAGGTAAGGTTGTTTGGGACGGAGTTCGTAATTATCAGGCCAGAAATAACCTCAGGGAAATGCGTCAGGGCGAATGGGTATTGTTTTATCATAGCAATGAAGGTTTGGCCGTTGTGGGAATTGCACAAGTAAATAAAGAGCATTTTCAAGACCCGACCAGTGATAATCCGAATTGGTTGGCGGTAGAACTTATTCCTTACAAATCTTTGGAATTGCCGGTAGAATTGTCGGTGATAAAAGCTGAGCCTGAATTGGCAAATATTGCTTTGGTTAGAAATGGACGTTTAAGTGTGCAGGAACTGAGCAAGCAAGAATTTGATAAACTATTGGAACTGGGTAATACCCTGTTAAACTAAAGGCTGCAAAAGAATCTATTTCGGCTTCCAACTGCTTCAATTTCAGAATTTTCAGAACGGTTTTATCTCCGAATAGTCCATTAGTTCTTCACTCAATAATCAACCTGAACCCCTCGTCTTTATTGCATTTGAAGGCTTCATCACGATTTCTGATGCAGGTTTTGGGTTTTGTGTGAATAAATTTTAGGATAATTGAATGGAGTTATCAGTATATTTGGAATGGATTAAACCTGTATGAAAAGAGTAGGTACCTTCCTTCGAAAAGTTAAGCTTTTTCTTGTTTTTATAATTCTGTACCTTGGTTCGAATACGGGTTTTGCACAAACAAACCGATTGGATTCTTTGGAGAATTTGATTTCAAAAAAGTTATGTTCACATGGATTTTATGAAGCGTTTTATGGATTTCCCAAGAAGGATTCAGCCAATAATTTGTTGAGTTCTGCTAAGGAATTAGATAGACGTTTATTGTTTTATTCGGATCATACTTTTGAAGAAATTGAATTTAAGGACTGGGATTCGTTTCAATTTCCGGAAAGTTGTTATAAAACCAAGAAATTCAAGTCGTTTGTTGCATTGTTATCGGGCGAATGGAAATTGATGGGGGAGACCATTCTATTAAAGTACAAGTATGAATTAGTATATAAGGAAGCCGATTTTAGATCCTGTTTTGGTTCGGGTGAAGCCAAACGATTTAAATGTGTGTATGCGCCATTGTGTAATTTTGAGTTGAATATAAAACGGATGTTTCTCTTTAAGAAGAATGAACTCCAAGAGATAGGCCATTTGGAATATGGATATGAGTGATACCTTGATTATCTATGTTTGATTGATTGAAAGAAACACTTCTAAGCTAAACCTGATAGAGGCAAATAGCTTTGCGGCACCTTATCTTATTACTTACACAAGTGTAGATTTGAAGAAAATTTTATTAAAAGTGGGCCGCAAACTATAGCCGATAGCAGGGATGTCGATTTTTCGGGTCCTGACTGATTGTTTTCAAAAAAAATGAAAAATTGAAACGTAATACCGAATGGACATTATGTTTAGTCCAATTTTATGTAATAATTTTATTTGAAAAAATTGGCCTAACATTCTGTATCCTCGGCATTTATACCGAATGGACAAATTGTATAGTCCAATTTTATGCTTAAATTTTCTTGAAAAAATCGGACTAACATTTTGTATCCTCGGTACTTACCAATCTAAATTTATAAATTGCCTTTGGACTATTTATAAATTAAAATTGGTATAATATTCCGGAAAAGGCAGAAGATAGAAAATTGTTTCGAATAAAAATGAAGGGATAACCGATAGAAAAGGTTTCATAAAGAAGGTGGTGTAAATGAATAGAAATAAGAAATTTAGGATAATAAACAGGGCAAAATGGGATGAAGCAAAGGCCAAAATATATACCTTCGCCACCTAAGTTTAAACCTTGAGAACTTCCATTAAAGTAACATTTTTAGGCACAGGTACCTCTCAAGGTGTACCCGTAATTGCTTGCCAATGTGCAGTTTGCCTTTCGGAAGACCCAAGAGATAAGCGCTTGAGGAGTTCGATTATGGTAGAGACAAATGGAAAAAGGTTTATAATTGATACGGGTCCGGATTTCAGGCAACAGATGCTAAGATTTAATCCATTTGGTGATGTGGATGCTTTTATATACACCCATGAGCACAAGGATCACATTGCGGGCATGGATGATGTAAGAGCGTATAATTTCATTTTTGGAAAGCATGTAGAAATGTATGCCAGTTTACGGGTTTGGGATGCCTTCAGAAGGGAGTTTCCTTACGTTTTTGAGAAGGTAAAATACCCGGGAGTGCCATTAATAAATGAGCACCATATTGGTAATGAGGTATTTGAAATAGAAGGAGTTGCTATTCAACCCATTGAGGTTATTCATTATAAATTACCGGTTATGGGATTTAGGATAGGCGATTTTGTATACATTACGGATGCCAATTGGATTTCGGAGGAAGAGAAGCAGAAGATAAAGGGGTGTAAAGTTTTGGTTTTGAATGCATTAAGGCATGAGTCACATGTTTCACATTTTACCTTTCAAGAGGCCAAAGATTTGGTAGCAGAGTTAAAACCGGAGCGTGCATACTTTACGCACATAAGTCATCAATTGGGTCTTCAGGAGGAGATAGAGCAAGGATTAAGTGCGGACATTCGCTTGGCCTATGATGGTTTAAGCATAGAAATTTAATAAAAGATGGAACAAGAAAACATGAAAATAATTATCCGGACATTTGCCGGATTGGAAGGGGTTTTAGCTGCGGAGGTATTAAGGTTAGGAGGAAGAAATATTAAAGAATTGGTAAGAGCAGTTCAGTGTGAAGGTGATATGGGATTTGTTTACAAGGCTAATTTCAGTTTAAGGACAGCTATCAACATATTGGTTCCGATATATGAATTTAAGGCCAGGGATGAAGATCAGTTTTACAAAAAATTAAAGGAATTTGCATGGGATGAGATTCAGGATGTGGATCAAACTTTTGTAATAAACCCGGTTTTAGGAAACAAGGCTGTTTTTAATCATTCTTTGTATTTGGCCCAAAAGACCAAGGATGCATTGGCTGACTTTTTTATGGAAAAGTATAAAAAACGTCCATCGGTAGATAAGAACAGGCCAGCTATTTATTACAGTATCCATGCCGATGATGAGAAGTTTAGTTTGGCTTTGGATAGTAGTGGAGAAATACTTTTTAAAAGAGGATATCGTGAATCGGCATTAGAGGCACCGCTAAATGAGGTATTAGGAGCTGGATTGGTTATGTTAAGTGGGTGGTCATTGCCACGGCCCTTGTATAATCCGATGTGTGGTTCGGGAACCATTGGAATTGAGGCAGCACTGATGGCTGCAAATGTGCCACCTGGATTTTTCAGGGAAGAATTTGCCTTCCAAAAATGGAAGAAATATGATGAAGCCTTGTTCGATTTGATTTCGGAGAAGGCATTGGAGCGAATTAAAGATGATTATATTAAGGTTTGGTGCAGCGATCATTCAAAAAAGGCTGTTTCAATAACCAAAGAAAATATTGAAAGCGCCAAGGTAGAGGACTTAGTAGAGATTGGATTGGAGGATTTTTTCAAATCGGAGCCCAAGTTAGGTCCGGGAACTGTGATAATTAATCCACCGTATAGTCAACGAATGGAATTGGAGGATGAGATGGAATTTTACAAAGAAATAGGAAATACCTTAAAGCGGAATTATGCCGGTTGTAGAGCATGGGTATTAACTGCCAACTTAGATGCTGCTAAGTTTATCGGTTTAAAACCTACCTGGAAATATACGGTATATAATGGGTCGCTGGAATGTAGGTTTTTGGGATTTGAATTATATGATGGAAGCAAGAAAGCTGCCAAAAAGGGAGCGTAGTTGCTAACAAAAAGGAAAAAAAGAAAAAGAATTGGTATTAATTTTTACTATCAATTTGGTTGTTTAAAATAATTTTTAATTTAGCCCCCCGTTTCTAGGACAAAAACTTCAACCATAAAAATGAGAAAACTATTTACCCTTTTAACCCTTATCATGTGTGTATCGTTGGGATCATATGCACAGAAAGATTTGACAAAAGAGGCTTTTGACATCTTTGATGCACAAGAGTACACCAACGCTATTGCAGCCCTGAAAAAGGCTTATGGTAAAGAGAAAGACAAAGCGAAAAAGGCAGAGATTATTTTTAAAGTAGCTGAATCTTATCGATTAACTAATAACTGGAAACAAGCGGAAGTTTGGTACAGAAAGGCCATTAAAGTAAAGTTTGCCGATCCGATAGCTTATTATCGTTTGGGAGAGAGTTTGAAAGTGATGGAGAAATACCAAGATGCTGCGGTTGAATTTGAGAATTACAAGTCAAAAAATCCATCGGATCCAAGAGGTGCTAATGGCGTGGAGTCATGTAATTTGTCTCAAAAATGGAAAGATAATCCTACTCGTTACGTAGTAGAGAACGTTGCTCAAATTAATGGAAAGAATAATGATTTCTGTCCAAGTTTCAGCAAGAAAAACTACAAAGAATTGTATTTTACTTCTGCCCGTGAAGATGCCTCAGGTAAAGAAGTTGACGGATGGACAGGTGCAAGTTTTACCGATTTATTTGTTGCCAAAGTGGATAAAAAAGGCAAATGGAGTTCTCCTGCTGCATTAGCTGCTCCTGTGAATTCGGTATTTAACGAAGGAGCTTGCGCTTTAACCCCAAAAGGTAATGCTATCTATTTTACCCGTTGTGGCGTTGAGAAGAAAAAAGCTATGGGTTGTGATTTGTATCGTTCAGAAATTAACGGGCAAGCTTTTACTGATCCTGTAATTATTCCATTAGGTACACCTGATTCAGTGCTTGTAACTTCCGGGCATCCTTCTGTTAATGAGGACGAGACAAAATTGTTTTTTGCTTCTGACTTAGCAGGTGGACAAGGTGGAAAGGATATTTGGGTAATGACTTGGGATAAAGAGAAAAAACGTTGGGGAGCTCCTGTGAATTTAGGCCCAACTATTAACACTCCCGGTGATGAGATGTATCCTTTCATTCACGCTGATGGAACCTTGTATTTTGCCTCCAATGGTCATATTGGAATGGGCGGTTTGGATATTTTCAAAGCAACTCCAACCGGTGATAAATTTGCTAACGTAACCAACATGCGTTATCCAATTAACTCTGCCGGTGATGATTTTGCGATTGTTTTTGAGGAAAAATTGGAGAAAGGTTATTTTACTTCTAACCGCGATGGTGGTAAAGGTGGCGATGATATTTATTCTTTCATTTTACCTTCACTTGTGTTTAGCCTTTCCGGTACAGTTCGTGATTCAAAAACCAAAGCAGTTATTGCTGATGCTACCGTAACATTGGTTGGTACAGATGGAACTTCATTGGAGACTAAAACCGATGGTAAAGGTTTCTACAAATTTGATCTTTCTCCAGCTACCTCTTATGTTATTACTGCAGGTAAAATTGGTAAATACTTAAATAAAACCGGTAAATCAACCACTGTAGGTTTGGAAACTGACAAGGCATTGGTTCATGATTTTGAATTAGATCCTACCGATATTATTATTCAACTTCCAAATATCTATTATGACTTAGCATCTTGGACTTTACGTCCGGAGTCTAAAGTTTCCTTAGATGGATTGATTGAGACTTTAAATAATAACCCAACGGTTGTAATTGAGCTAGGTTCTCACACAGATACCCGTGGTACAGATGAGGCAAACTTAACTTTATCTCAAAAACGTGCTCAATCGGTAGTTGATTATTTAATTGAAAACGGAATTGATGCAGAGCGTTTGGTGGCCAAAGGATATGGTGAATCTGTTCCAAGGGTTATTGATGCTGCCTCTAGTTTCTTCCAAAAAGGCGATCGCATTACCGATGATTACATTGCTAAATTGAAAACTGATCCTGAGAAAGAAGAAGCTCACCAAATGAACCGTCGTACCGAGTTCAGAGTACTTCGTTCAGATTATGTTCCAAAACCAAAAGCAGGTAATTAATAGAATGAATTGAAAATGAACGCATCTGTGCCTTGAGTGCAGATGCGTTTTTTTATTTAGAAAAATGAGTGATCTAAAATATACCCAAAGAGGAGTTTCGGCCGCCAAAGAGGATGTACATAATGCCATTAAGGGTTTAGATAAAGGTTTATTTCCCAAGGCGTTTTGTAAGATTATTCCTGATTATTTAGGTGGCGATCCTGAGTATTGTAATATCATGCATGCTGATGGAGCCGGTACAAAATCTTCCTTAGCCTATATGTATTGGAAGGAAACCGGTGATTTGTCTGTATGGAAAGGAATTGCCCAAGATGCTGTTGTAATGAATACAGATGATTTGCTCTGTGTTGGTGTAACAGACTCTATCTTATTGTCCTCCACCATTGGAAGGAACAAAGGATTAATTCCAGGAGAGGTAATAAAAGCGATTATAGAAGGAACAGAGGAGGTTTTGCAGATGCTTAGGGAGAATGGTATTGATATTCAATTAACAGGAGGGGAAACTGCAGATGTTGGTGATTTGGTAAAAACTGTGATTGTGGATAGTACTGTTACAGCCAGAATCGAACGTTCTAAAATAATTGATAATTCCAGGATTGAAGCAGGCGATGTGATAGTTGGATTTTCTTCCTTTGGTAAGGCTAATTATGAAAAGGAGTACAATGGAGGAATGGGAAGTAATGGTTTGACCAGTGCCAGGCATGATGTTTTTGCACGGAAGTATGCTAGTTTATTTCCGGAATCCTTTGATAATTCTTTGGATGAAACAGTAGTTTATGTTGGGGGAAAGAATTTAACAGATAAAATTGACGTTGATTATGGAGGTCAACGTTTTCAGGTGGATGCCGGAAAGTTGGTTTTATCTCCTACCCGGACCTATTTACCATTGGCCAAATTAATGTTTGGGAATTGGCGAAATCATATTCATGGTATGGTTCATTGCAGTGGTGGGGCTCAAACAAAAATCCTTCATTTCGTTGAAAACTTGCATATTGTTAAGGATAATTTATTTTCAATACCTCCTTTGTTTCAATTGATTCAATCTCAATCTCAAACAGAATGGAAAGAGATGTATAAGGTATTCAATATGGGGCATAGGTTAGAAGTTTATGTTAAACCTGAAATTGCTCAGGAATTGATTGATTTAGGAAGGTCCTTAAATATTGAAAGCCAAATTGTAGGGTATTGTGAACCTTCAATGTCCAAAAAATTGACATTGAAATCGGAATACGGGCAATTTGAGTATTTTTAAAGCGTTAATATTCAGGGTTTTGCATTTTTAAATAGTTGTTCTTTATGGAATTTTATATTGATTGAGGTCTATCCATAAAAACAGAACATGAAAAAATACCTCACTTTAGCTTTGTTGTTATTATCTCTAGTTGGATGGTCTCAGACTCCATTAGGTGAAATTCGCGGTACCTTGGTAGATTCAACAACCAAACAACCGGTTCCGAATGCCTATGTATTTGTTCTTACCGGATCGGATTCTATTGCCAACGCCACCGACCTGGATGGGGACTTTATATTTAAAGGATTGAAATCGGGAATTTACCAGGTGAAGGCAAGTTGTGTTGGATATCAAACCCGTGTTATTGGAGGTGTTCAGGTAATAGCCAATCAGGTTAAGTTTTTGGGTAAAATTCCGATGAATTTTGGCATAGAATTAGGTGGGATTGTATTTTCCGAGGATGGTGGCAGAAAGTTATTAGATCCGGATGAGCCAAGTACTATGGTTATTATTGCCAGTGAAATTATTAAGAGTCCGAATCAACGTGAATTAATGAAATTAGTAGGTTCCGTTGTGCCTGGAGTCTTGACTAGTGATAATGGAAAGGAGATTCATTTTAGGGGGGCACGAGATGGGGCTGAAGCTTACTATATAGATGGTGTTAGGGTTCGAAGTTTAGAAGGGTATCCTAGTCAGGCTGTAGGTTCCATTAAGGTATATACCGGAGGTGTTCCTGCACAATACGGCGATTTGACCGGAGGGGTTGTCGCTATTGAGACCAAAAGTTATTTTGATCTTTATAATGCTTGGTTAGCAAGTCATCCGGAGTAAATTTAGTTTCAAGATGCACAGATAATGTTCCCATTCTTTCTCCATATCAAAAAGTTAAGCGATGAAGAGCTGTTTGGAAGATACCTCCAAACAGGCAATAGTCGATTTGCTGAAGAATTGTATACGAGGTATTTTCATATTGTATTAGGTGTTGCTTTTAAACATTTACAGGACAAGGAAGAGGCAAAAGATGTTGTGATGGAAGTATTTGAAAAGTTTATGGCAGAGTCAAAGGTTCAGGTTGTGCAGAACTTTGGTGGATGGATATATATAACAACCAAGAATGCTTGCCTAAATAGGATAAAATCAATGGAGAGAGCATCAAGGAGGTTAGAAGAATATTCTCAAAATTTTGCAATTGATTTAGAAGAAAACGAACTGGAGGAAGAGCAACTAACCATGTTACCTGAAGCAATTGAATCATTAAATGAGCATCAGAAGAATTGCATCAGATTATTTTTTATTGAAAGAAAGTCGTATAAGGAAATTGTGGAAGAAACAGGATATTCTGAAATGCAGGTAAAAAGTTATATTCAAAATGGAAAACGCAATTTGAAGATTTTTCTAGAAACCAGAATCAACAGAGCCATTTAGTAACATGAAGCCCACCAATTTGAACAAAGGATTTTTTACTCGAAAGGACTATGAATTACATAGCCAAGGCAAGCAATTGTTGGATGGTAAGATTTCTGATCAAGGAAAGGAAGCTTTGGAAGGCTTGTTGGAAGGAGAGTTTAGCACCCAAAAGTTATTGGAATTGGAATCGGTTCTTTGGAAACCCACTTTTTATGATCGATATAGGACGACTATTCAATTTTCAACAACCTTATTATTGGGGATATTATTAGGGATAGGAGGGATACTATTTTTCGGAGATATAAAGAAAGAACCTTTAAGTAGGGAATTACCATTAAACCAAAGCGATGAAAGTTCAGCGGTACCATTGGTAGAAAGGACTAGGGATATATCCACAACAATCTCATCTAAAGGTATTCATACACAGATGGAAGGCCCGATAGAAAAGAAAGAAATTGAACAGGAAATTCAAGGAGAAATTAAATATAGTGAATTGCCTACCAAGGGTATACCTATGCTTGTGCCTGTTGGCAGACCTAATGAAGTTAAATTAAAAGTTTCTACAATTCAAGTACCACTTTTTTATGTTGGCCAATATAAGTGGGTGGATTATGAAAAGTTATACCCGGAACAATACAAGGAGATAGAATTAAGCGGTACTGAAGCTATTTTCGAAAATAAGTTTAAGGTGAGAGTGGAGAATGGTTACACTCCAATCCAGAGAACCTCTTATAGAACCAAGGTTGGAGTTGCAATGTATTATTTGGAGAAGGGAAAAATGGAAGGAGCATTGAAAGAGATGAAACGCTTGTTAACTGATCGCCCGGACGATGTTAATTTAAATTTCTACTCCGGGATCTTAACTTATCAAAAAGGGGATTATGAATCTGCATTGGAATTTTTTAAGAATGTTAAATCCGCTTACCCTCCATTATTTGAGCAGGAAGCCTTATGGTATGAGGGTTTATGTTTAAAGGAGTTGGGAAGAACAGAATCAGCGCTTAAGATATTTAGGGAAGTGCAATTGTATGATGGATTTTATTCGATTGATGCAAGTAAGGAAATAAACAAATTAGAAGGTAAATAAGCAAACGAACCTTCAGAATGAGCGTTTGAAGTATTTACTTTGCGGAATAAATATACACCATGGCAAAAATATTAGTAATAGATGACGAAAGAGCAATAAGGAATAGTTTGAAGGATATTTTAGGGTATGAGAATCATATAGTAGAGGATGCCGCAGATGGAATAGCAGGATTAGAATTAATTAAGGAAAAGAGGTATGATTTGGTTCTATGTGATATTAAGATGCCAGGAATGGATGGGATGGAGTTGCTTCAAAAATTGGAGGAAATAGATCCTCAGCCAATAGTTATAATGATTTCCGGACATGGGAACATTGAAACTGCGGTAGAGGCAATCAAGAAAGGAGCCTTTGATTTTATAGCTAAGCCCTTAGATTTAAACAGACTATTAATCACCTTAAGGAATGCTTTAGATAAGGAGAAATTAGTGAGGGAGACCAAGATATTAAAGAAGAAGGGCGGTGGTCGATCCACCATGATAGGAGAAAGCAAAGAGTTGGGAGCAGTAAGGGAAATGATAGAGAAATTAGCTCCAACAGATGCCCGTGTATTAATATTAGGACCGAATGGAAGTGGGAAAGAATTAGTTGCAAGGGAGATTCATGAAAAGAGTTTAAGATCAGGAGGACCATTTGTAGAGGTTAATTGTGCTGCTATTCCTTCTGAACTGATAGAAAGCGAGTTGTTTGGTCATGAGAAGGGTGCATTCACATCTGCCATTAAGCAGAAGAAGGGTAATTTTGAGCAGGCAGAGGGCGGAACATTATTTTTAGACGAGATCGGGGATATGTCATTATCTGCTCAGGCAAAGGTATTGAGGGCACTTCAGGAAAATAGAATAATGCGGGTGGGAGGAGAAAAGGAAATTATGGTAAATGTGAGAGTAATAGCGGCAACAAATAAGAACTTGGTGGAAGAAATTGAACAAGGTCGATTTCGAGAAGATTTATATCATCGCTTAAGTGTAATTGTATTAAAGGTACCATCCTTAAACGATCGAAAAGAAGATATACCATTGTTGGTAGATTATTTTACACAGGCCATTTGCAAAGATTATGGTATATCACCCAAAAAATTTGACCAGGAGGCATTACAAGAGTTGAGTGCTAGAAATTGGTCTGGGAATATCAGAGAATTAAGGAATATTGTAGAGCGACTAATGATATTAGGAGGGACATTGATATCATCTGATGACATAAAGAAATATGTGTAGATTTGGGTTGAAGGGAGATAAAATATAGAAAATAAAAAAAATATTCATCAAATGTTTTGGGAATTAAAATCTTCATACATTTGCACTCCCAAAAATGAGGGTCTCGATTTTTCCAAATCGAATTCTTAGGATGGGTAGGCCGGAGTAGCTCAGCTGGTAGAGCAACTGATTTGTAATCAGTAGGTCGGGGGTTCGATTCCCTTCTCCGGCTCTGATACAGGTTCATTGAAATATTGAAAATAATAGATTAAAAATCTTGGGGCGATACCAGAGTGGCCAAATGGGGCAGACTGTAAATCTGCTGATTAATTTCTTCGGTGGTTCGAATCCACCTCGCCCCACAAATGTTATTTGGGAATTAAAAAAGTATTACTTTTGCAACCCTGAATTCATAGTGACTAGCACTCACGAAAAAAAGCGGAAGTAGCTCATTTGGTAGAGCATCAGCCTTCCAAGCTGAGGGTGGCCGGTTCGAGCCCGGTCTTCCGCTCTAAAAGCCGTTGTAGCTCAGGGGTAGAGCACTTCCTTGGTAAGGAAGAGGTCTCGGGTTCAATTCCCGATAACGGCTCTAAACTTGAAAGAAGCAATAGCTTCTAGATTTTATGACTTTTTTGAAATCAGAGAGGTCGGAAATGTCAAGTGGATTTGTTGGAATGTTTGAAAGTTAATTTCAAATAGTCCAAATAGTTCATGTTAAAAAAGTGATTAACTAAACCAAAACAAAATAAACAACCTAAACTAAACCAAAATGGCAAAAGAAAAATTCGAGAGGACCAAACCTCACGTAAACATTGGTACCATTGGACACGTTGACCATGGTAAAACCACTCTTACTGCTGCTATCACTACAGTATTGGCTAACAGAGGTCTAGCTGAACTTCGTAGTTTCGATTCTATCGATAACGCTCCTGAGGAAAAAGAGCGTGGTATCACCATTAACACTGCACACGTAGAATATCAAACTGAAAAACGTCACTATGCACACGTTGACTGTCCAGGTCACGCTGACTATGTTAAAAACATGGTTACCGGTGCTGCACAAATGGACGGAGCTATTCTAGTTGTTGCTGCAACTGATGGACCTATGCCTCAAACTCGTGAGCACATTCTTTTGGCGCGTCAGGTAGGTGTTCCAAAGATTGTTGTATTCATGAATAAAGTTGACATGGTAGACGATCCGGAGATTCTTGAATTAGTTGAGATGGAAATCCGTGATCTGTTATCATTCTACGGATTTGACGGAGATGCTACTCCAGTTATCAAAGGTTCTGCCTTAGGTGGTTTGAATAATGATGCTAAATGGGTTGAGAAAATCATGGAGTTGATGAATGCTGTTGATGAATACATTCCACTTCCTCCACGTCAAATTGACCTTCCATTCTTGATGCCGATTGAAGACGTATTCTCTATTACTGGTCGTGGTACAGTTGCTACTGGTCGTATTGAGCGTGGTATTATCACAGTAGGTGAGGAGGTTGAGATTGTTGGTATGCAAGTTGAGCGTATGAAATCAACTGTTACCGGAGTTGAAATGTTCCGTAAATTGTTGGATAAAGGTGAAGCTGGAGATAACGTAGGTTTACTATTGCGTGGTATTGATAAAAACAATATTCGTCGTGGTATGGTTATGGCTAAACCAGGTTCTATCACTCCACATACCAAATTCAAAGCTGAGATTTACGTTTTGAAAAAAGAAGAAGGTGGACGTCACACTCCATTCCATAACAGATACCGTCCTCAATTCTATTTCCGTACAACTGACGTAACTGGAGAGATTTTGTTACCAGAAGGACGTGAAATGGTAATGCCTGGGGATAACGTTACTATCAATGTTGAACTTATCGTTCCAGTAGCTATGGATAAAGGTCTACGTTTCGCGATTCGTGAAGGTGGACGTACCGTAGGTGCAGGTCAGGTAACTGAGATTGTAGCTTAATTCTAAAACAATAACATAAGTTAAGAAGGTGCTCTCGAATGGGGGCACCTTTCTTAGCCTATATTGATATCAAAATTTACGGGTGTAGCTCAATTGGTAGAGTAGTGGTCTCCAAAACCATTGGTTGTAGGTTCGAGTCCTGCCACCCGTGCTAAACAGTAACATGAACAAAATAACTGAATATATCCAAGAATCCTACAGCGAACTTATGAATAAAGTTAGCTGGCCTTCTTGGCCTGAGTTGCAAGAAAGTGCAATTATTGTATTTTCCTCTTCCATCATAATTGCTGCTTTCGTATTTCTAATGGATTTCATAGTAGGAGTTAGACCTGAAGGATCAGTTTGGTCTGGATTATTAGGTTTGATTTATAGTTTGTTCTAAACCTTAATCTTTTGTACGATGAGTGATGTTAATGTAAAAAAGTGGTATGTTGTTAAGGCAGTGAGTGGACAAGAGAAGAAAGTGAAGGAACTTATCCAATCGGAGATTATCCATAACAAGCTTGAGGAATATGTTGCACAGGTATTAATTCCTACAGAGAAGGTTTATCAGATTAGGAATGGTAAGAAGATTCAAAAGGAAAAGAGTTATTTACCTGGCTATATTTTAATTGAGGCGGTATTAGTTGGTGAAGTTCCACACGTTATAAAAAACATTAATGGAGTTGTTGGATTTTTAGGAGCATCTAAAGGTAGTGAACCATTGCCTTTGCGTCAGTCTGAAGTAAATCGTATTTTAGGTAAAGTAGATGAGCTTGCTGATGCAGCAACAGAATTGAATAATCCATTTATTGTGGGTGAATCAGTTAAAGTTATCGATGGACCTTTCAATAGCTTTACCGGAATAATTGAAGAGATTAATGAAGAGAAGAAGAAGTTGAAAGTAATGGTTAAGATATTTGGACGTAAAACTCCATTGGAGCTTAGCTACATGCAGGTTGAAAAGACCTAGTCTAAAATTTAGAAGTATAAAAGAGCCAATTAGTAAAATGATTGGCTCTTTTTATTTGGAATAGTAGATAATCAAATTTAAATTATTTTTTTTCTGCGAATTAAATTAATGTTTATCTTTGCACCCCTTTTCGACTTCCTTCTATCAAAATTCAGTCCAAAGTTTACAATTGATAGAGTTAGGAAGTTAGAGAAGTTTAGTAAATGAAAAACGCATTGAACTTGTCCCTAAGCTAAATTGCTTCCTAGACTAGGTTGATCGGTTCAATAATCAAACAATAAATAATAAGTAACAAAAACAATGGCAAAAGAAGTAAGTGCGTTGATTAAGTTACAGGTAAAAGGCGGCGCTGCGAATCCATCGCCACCAATCGGACCTGCTTTAGGTGCGAAGGGTGTGAACATCATGGAGTTTTGCAAGCAGTTTAATGCACGTACCCAGGATAAACCTGGCCAAGTGTTACCTGTAATTATCACAGTTTACGCCGACAAATCGTTTGATTTCATTATCAAAACTCCGCCGGTTGCCATCCAGTTGCTAGATGCTGCGAAAATCAAAGCTGGTTCAGCAGAGCCTAATCGTAAAAGAGTAGGTTCAGTGAATTGGACTCAAGTTCGCAGTATTGCTGAGGCTAAGATGCCAGACTTAAACTGTTTCACAATTGAATCAGCAATGAGTATGGTAGCAGGTACAGCTCGTAGCATGGGTATCGCAATCGATGGAGAATCACCTTTAAAATAAGGTAAATTTAATTTATTAATCAACAAAAATGGCAAGAATTCCAAAAAAACGCAAAGCTATTTTAGCTAAGCTTGACCAGAAGGCATCATACGATCTGGCAAAAGCTGCTGCTTTGGTAAAGGAAATCTCCACCACCAAATTTGATGCATCAGTCGATCTGGCTGTACGTTTGGGAGTTGATCCACGTAAAGCCAATCAAATGGTTCGTGGTATTGTAACTCTCCCTCACGGAACAGGTAAGACTGTGCGTGTTTTGGTGTTGTGTACGCCTGACAAAGAAGCTGAGGCAAAAGCTGCCGGTGCTGATCATGTTGGGTTGGATGATTACCTTGAGAAAATCAAAGGTGGCTGGACAGATGTTGATGTGATCATTACCATGCCAAGTGTTATGGCCAAATTAGGACCATTGGGTAGAATTCTCGGACCACGAGGTTTGATGCCAAATCCTAAGACTGGTACTGTAACCATGGAAGTAGGAAAAGCAGTGACTGAAGTAAAAGGCGGTAAAATCGACTTTAAAGTTGATAAAACCGGTATCGTTCACTCTTCTATAGGTAAAGTGTCATTCGACGCAGCTAAACTAGCAGAAAATGCAAATGAGCTGATTTCTACTATCATCAAATTGAAACCATCATCGGCAAAAGGAGCTTACATCAAATCTATTTATTTGAGTAGCACCATGAGTCCAAGTGTTTCAATTGATACTAAATCGGTTGGTGCCTAATTTTTAACCTCTTCGTTATCCAAAAAAAATGAACAAAAACGAAAAAAATGAGGTGATTGACAGTATCGTAGCCTTGTTGGAAGGTAACACTAGCTTTTACCTTGCTGACATTTCAGGTCTTACGGCAGAAAAAACAAGTTTATTACGTCGCCAATGCTTTGGAAGTAATATTCAATTGACAGTTGCCAAAAATACCTTGATTAAAAAGGCATTAGAGCGTCAGAATAAAGATTACGGTAACATCTACGACGTATTGCACGGTGGAACGTCTATCCTTGTGGCTGAAGATTACAAAGCCCCTGCTAAACTGATTAAAGAGTTTCGCAAATCAAGTGATAAACCTATCCTTAAAGCTGCTTATGTTCAAGAAACCGTATTCATTGGTGACAACCAATTAGAAGCGCTTGTAAAAATCAAATCCAAAAACGAACTTATTGGTGAAGTTATTGGATTACTGCAATCTCCAGCTAAAAATGTTATCTCAGGACTTAAAGGTAGTGCCGGTGGAAAAATCGCAGGCCTCGTTAAGACTCTTCAAGATCGCAATGCTTAATCGCAAAAAATCAAAAATCAATCTTTTTTTAAATTACAAATCTCTAAAAATTAAATAAAAATGGCAGATCTTAAAGCTTTCGCAGAACAGTTGGTTAACCTAACTGTTAAAGAAGTAAATGAACTTGCTCAAATCCTTAAAGACGAATATGGTATTGAACCAGCAGCTGCTGCAGTTGCTGTTGCAGCCCCTGCCGGTGGTGGAGACGCTCCTGCTGCTGCTGCTGAAAAAACCACATTTGACGTTGTACTTACCTCTGGTGGTCAAGCTAAACTAGGTGTTGTGAAACTTGTAAAAGAAATCACTGGACTTGGTTTGAAAGAAGCTAAGGATTTAGTTGATGCAGCTCCTAAAGCCGTTAAAGAAGGCGTTTCTAAGGAAGAAGCAGAATCAATTAAAGCTCAACTTGTTGAAGCTGGTGCTGAAGTCGAAATTAAGTAAGCTTTAACCGGTAATATTTTGGTTCAGCAGTCCTACTCTGGTAGACTGCTGAACCCTTTTGTGTTTTGTAGGTATCCAGAATTATTAAACGAATTTAAAAGATTTTACCTTGGACAATAAACTCCAAAACCAACGGATTAATTTTGCTAGTGCTAGATCTCTTGCAAATTATCCTGACTTTCTCGAAATCCAATTAAAATCCTTCCAAGATTTTTTCCAGTTTGAAACAACTCCGGAAAATAGAAGTCAGGAAGGTTTGTTTAAAGTTTTCTCCGAAAACTTTCCAATTACTGACGCACGAAATAATTTCGTGTTAGAATTTATTGACTATTTCATTGACCCACCTCGTTATTCCATTGATGAATGTATTGAGAGGGGATTAACATATAGTGTTCCTCTTAAAGCTAAATTGAAGCTTTATTGCACAGATCCTGAGCATGAGGATTTTGAAACTATAGTTCAGGATGTATATCTAGGAACCATTCCTTATATGACTCCTAAGGGTACCTTTGTAATTAATGGTGCTGAACGAGTTGTTGTTTCTCAATTGCATCGTTCTCCAGGTGTTTTCTTTGGACAAAGCTATCATGCTAATGGTACTAAACTCTATTCAGCAAGGGTTATTCCTTTCAAAGGAAGTTGGATTGAATTTGCAACAGACATCAATAGTGTCATGTATGCCTATATCGATCGTAAGAAAAAGTTGCCTGTTACTACATTACTTCGTGCCATAGGCTTTGAGAGTGATAAAGCAATTCTTGAAATATTTAATCTTGCCGACGAGATTAAAGTAAGTAAAGCTGCACTTAAAAAGGTAGTGGGTAGAAGATTAGCTGCCAGAGTTCTTAGAACCTGGATTGAGGATTTTGTTGATGAAGATACCGGAGAGGTAGTTTCTATCGAGCGTAATGAAGTTCTTGTAGAGCGTGAAGTTACCTTATCGAACGATCATATTGATTTAATTGCAGATGCAGGTGTTAAATCAATTATTCTTCACAAAGAAGAACATGAAAGTGTAGACTTTTCCATTATTTATAATACCTTACAAAAGGATACTTCTAATTCTGAAAAAGAAGCTGTTGAGCAAATTTATCGTATTTTACGTAATGCTGAACCACCTGATGAGGAAACAGCTCGCGGGATTATTGAAAAATTATTCTTTTCAGATAAACGTTATGATTTAGGTGAGGTTGGACGTTACCGAATTAATAAAAAGTTGGGACTTTCGACACCATCTGATGTGAAAGTTTTGACTAGAGAAGATATTATTTCCATTATCAAGTATCTCATTCAGTTGATTAATTCCAAAGCAGATGTAGATGATATTGACCACTTGTCAAATCGTCGTGTACGGACTGTTGGTGAGCAACTGTATGGTCAGTTTGGTGTTGGTTTGGCTCGTATGGCTAGAACCATTCGCGAAAGAATGAATGTTAGGGATAATGAGGTCTTCACCCCTACAGACTTAATTAATGCCAAAACACTTTCTTCTGTAATTAATTCATTCTTTGGAACCAATCAGTTGAGCCAATTTATGGACCAAACTAATCCATTGAGTGAAATTACACACAAACGTAGGTTATCTGCCCTTGGACCCGGTGGTCTATCGAGAGAGAGAGCAGGTTTCGAGGTGCGTGACGTTCACTACACTCACTATGGTCGTTTGTGTACTATTGAAACTCCTGAAGGACCAAACATTGGTTTGATTTCTTCTTTATGTGTTTTTGCTAAAATTAATCGTTTAGGATTTATTGAGACTCCTTACAGAAATATCGTTGATGGAAAGGTTGATCTTAAAAATGATCCTAAGTATTTAAGTGCAGAGGAAGAAGAAGTACATACAATTGCCCAGGCTGTAGCCGACTATGATAAGGAAGGAAATTTCCAAACTCCTAGAATTAAGGCTCGTTTCCAGGGAGATTTCCCTATTATGGATCCGAAGTTGGTTCAATTGATGGACGTAGCTCCTAACCAAATTGCATCCATTGCTGCTTCTTTAATTCCTTTCCTTGAGCACGATGACGCTAACCGTGCTTTGATGGGATCGAATATGATGAGACAAGCTGTTCCTTTGCTTAGACCTGAGGCTCCATTTGTAGGTACAGGTTTAGAAGGTCCGGTAGCTCGTGATTCTAGGGTTCTAATTAATGCTGAAGGCGATGGAGTAGTTGAATACGTTGATGCTAACTACATTACCATTCGTTACAATAGAACAGAGGAAGAGAAAAGTTTGAGTTTTGATGACGATGTTAGAACTTACAAACTTGTTAAATTCCGGAAAACGAACCAAAGTACTTGTGTTAACTTGAAACCAATCGTAAGAAAGGGTGAGAAAGTTAGAGAAGGACAAGTATTATGTGAAGGTTATGCAACCCAGCAAGGTGAATTAGCATTAGGCCGAAATTTGAAAGTAGCTTTCATGCCTTGGAAAGGTTATAACTTTGAAGATGCGATTGTGATTTCTGAAAGAGTAGTTAAAGATGATATTTTTACCTCTCTGCATATTGAAGAGTACATCTTGGAAGTTCGTGACACCAAACGTGGTTTGGAAGAATTGACTTCTGATATTCCCAACGTTTCTGAAGAAGCCACAAAAGAACTAGATAAAAATGGTTTGATAAGAGTTGGTGCTGAAGTTAAGCCTGGTGATATTTTAATTGGTAAAATTACTCCTAAGGGGGAAACTGATCCATCACCGGAAGAGAAACTTTTGCGTGCTATCTTTGGAGATAAAGCAGGAGATGTTAAAGATGCTTCGTTAAAAGCGCCACCTTCACTTAGTGGTGTTGTAATTGACAAAAAGCTTTTCTCTAAAGCCATTAAAGATAAGAAATCTAAAAATGAAGAGAAAGTCCTATTAGACAAAATTGAAGCTGAATTCAATGGACAAGTAGCCGATTTGAAGAATAAACTTATTGATAAGTTGTTCAATTTAGTAAACGGAAAAACTTCACAAGGTGTTCAAACTGTTTATAAGGAAGTTATCATTGCAAAGGGTACTAAGTTTACACAAAAAATGTTGCAAAACATTGATTATCAAAATGTAAACCCAACTAACTGGACCACTGATAAAGATAAGAATAAGCAGATTAAACAGTTGCTTCACAATTATAACATTAAGTATAACGATTTACTTGGTGTTTATAAAAGGAAGAAATATAATATCACCATAGGAGATGAGCTACCACAAGGAATAGTTCAGTTAGCAAAAGTTTACATTGCACGTAAACGTAAATTGAAAGTAGGTGATAAAATGGCGGGTCGACATGGAAATAAGGGTATTGTTGCTCGAATTGTTCGTGATGAAGATATGCCATTTTTGGAAGATGGAACTCCTGTGGATATCGTTCTTAATCCTTTGGGTGTACCATCAAGGATGAACTTAGGACAAATCTACGAAACTGTTCTTGCATGGGCCGGTAAAGAATTGGGACTAAAATTTGCAACTCCAATTTTTGATGGTGCAAGTTTGGACGATATTAATCACTATACTGATCAAGCAGGAATACCACGTTATGGTAGAACCTTCCTTTGTGATGGTGGAACTGGTGAGAAGTTTGACCAACCTGCAACAGTTGGAATTATCTATATGTTGAAACTAGGCCACATGGTTGATGATAAAATGCATGCCAGGTCTATTGGTCCATACTCTCTAATTACCCAACAACCACTTGGAGGTAAAGCTCAATTTGGAGGTCAAAGATTTGGAGAGATGGAGGTTTGGGCTCTGGAAGCATTTGGAGCAGCGAATATCCTACAAGAGATTTTGACTATTAAATCAGATGATGTTGTGGGAAGAGCTAAAGCATATGAGTCCATTGTTAAAGGTGAACCAATGCCTACTCCTGGTATTCCCGAATCTTTCAATGTATTGTTGCATGAGTTGCGCGGACTTTGCTTGGATGTTACACTAGACTAGATTTTAATATGCCTCTTACCATTTTTTGGTAAGAGGCTTTTTTTGCTTGTAATCAATAATTAACCTTTATTCCTGACACATGTCAAACAAAAAGGAAATTAAACTAAAAACTAACTTCACCAAAATCATCATCGGATTGGCTTCGCCTGAGAAAATTCTTGAGCGTTCGAGTGGTGAGGTGTTAAAGCCTGAAACTATTAACTATCGTACATACAAACCTGAACGTGATGGTTTGTTTTGCGAAAGAATTTTCGGTCCTGTAAAGGATTGGGAATGTCATTGCGGTAAATACAAGCGCATTCGATACAAAGGAATTATCTGTGATCGTTGTGGTGTTGAAGTTACCGAGAAAAAAGTACGCCGTGAACGTATGGGGCATATTACCCTAACTGTTCCGGTTGCTCATATTTGGTATTTCCGTTCATTGCCGAATAAAATTGGTTATTTGTTGGGATTACCGACCAAAAAATTGGATTCCATTATTTACTATGAACGTTATGTGGTTTGCCAACCTGGTATTAAAGCTGCAGATGGGGTTAATTTATTGGATTTCTTAACTGAGGATGAGTATCTTGATATTCTTGAAACTCTTCCTAAAGATAACCAATATCTTGATGACAGTGATCCAAATAAGTTCATTGCCAAAATGGGTGCAGAAGCACTTCAAGTATTGTTGAGTCGTATTAATTTGGATGAATTATCTTTCTTTTTGCGTCACAAAGCCAACAATGAAACTTCTCAACAAAGGAAAACAGAAGCATTGAAACGTTTGCAAGTAGTAGAAGCTTTCCGTTCAGCTAATTCCCATATGGAGAATAGACCGGAATGGATGCTTGTAAAAGTTGTTCCGGTTATTCCACCAGAATTGCGTCCTTTGGTTCCTTTGGATGGAGGTCGATTTGCTACTTCCGACTTAAACGACTTATATCGTAGGGTTATTATCCGTAATAATCGTTTAAAACGTTTAATTGAGATTAAGGCTCCTGAGGTAATCCTTAGAAATGAAAAAAGGATGCTTCAAGAAGCGGTTGATTCTTTGTTAGATAATTCTCGGAAATCAAACGCAGTAAAAACGGAATCAAATAGAGCACTTAAGTCATTATCAGATAGTCTTAAAGGTAAACAAGGTCGTTTCCGTCAAAACTTATTAGGAAAAAGGGTAGACTACTCGGCTCGTTCTGTTATTGTTGTTGGTCCAGAATTGAAACTTCACGAGTGCGGTTTGCCTAAAGATATGGCTGCTGAACTTTACAAGCCTTTTATCATTCGCAAAATGTTGGAAAGAGGTATTGTAAAAACTGTGAAATCTGCTAAGAAAATCGTTGATCGCAAAGATCCGGTTGTTTGGGATATTTTGGAGAATGTATTAAAAGGACATCCTGTTCTATTAAACCGTGCCCCAACTTTGCACCGACTTGGTATTCAGGCTTTCCAACCTAAATTGATAGAAGGAAAGGCTATTCAATTGCATCCTTTGGTTTGTACAGCCTTCAATGCTGACTTTGATGGTGACCAAATGGCGGTGCATGTACCTCTTGGACATGCTGCTGTTTTGGAAGCTCAAATGCTAATGCTTGCAGCTCACAATATCCTTAATCCGGCGAATGGAGCACCAATTACTGTACCTTCTCAGGACATGGTTCTTGGATTGTATTACATGACCAAAGGGAAGAAAACTGCAGCAGATATTGTAGTTAAAGGACAAGGTTTGGCTTTTTATTCACCAGAAGAAGTTATAGTAGCTCACAACGAGAAAAAAGTTGACTTACATGCCTGGATAAAAGTTAAGGTTAATGTTTTGGATGAAAACGGCGATTTAACTTTAAAGCTGATTGAAACTACGGTTGGTAGAGTATTATTTAACCAAGTTGTTCCTGCTAATGTTGGTTTTATCAATGAACTTTTGACTAAAAAATCATTAAGAGATATTATTGGTCAAATTTTGAAAAGAACCGGTATTGCTACTACTGCCAAATTCCTTGACGACATTAAGGAACTTGGATTTATGAGTGCCTTCCGTGGAGGACTTTCCTTTAATCTTGGTGACGTAATTATCCCTGATGAGAAAGAAACTTTATTGAAAACCGCTAATGAGCAAGTTACAGAGGTAATAAGCAATTTTGAAGCGGGTTTCATTACCAATAACGAGCGTTATAATCAGATTATTGACATTTGGACACATACGAATAGCCGACTTACACAAGTGGTTATGAATAAAATGACGAATGACAAGCAAGGATTTAACTCTGTTTATATGATGCTTGATTCCGGAGCCCGTGGTTCTAAAGAGCAAATTCGTCAGTTGGCCGGTATGCGTGGTTTGATGGCTAAGCCTCAGAAAGGTGCAGGTAGTGGAGAAATTATTGAAAACCCGATTCTTTCAAACTTTAAGGAAGGATTATCCATTCTGGAGTACTTTATTTCTACCCATGGTGCTCGTAAAGGTTTGGCTGATACCGCATTGAAAACTGCTGATGCCGGTTACCTAACTCGTCGTTTGGTGGATGTTGCACAAGATGTAATTATTACTGAACCTGATTGTGGAACTTTACGCGGTTTGGTTGCCACAGCCTTGAAGAATAATGACGAGGAGGTTGAATCGTTGTATGATCGTATTTTAGGTCGTACTTCAGTTCATGATATTTACCATCCGCAAACAGGTGAGCTTATCATCAATAGTGGTGATGAGTTTACTGAAGAAATTGCTGTAGCTATTGAAGAGTCACCAATTGAAGCTGTTGAAATTCGTTCAGTATTGACCTGCGAATCTCGCCGCGGTGTTTGTTCAAAATGTTATGGACGTAACCTTGCTTCCGGTAAAATGGTTCAGAAAGGTGAAGCGGCTGGGGTTATCGCAGCTCAATCTATCGGTGAACCCGGTACCCAATTAACCTTGCGTACCTTCCACGTAGGTGGTGCCGCTATGCGTATTGCCTCTGAATCAAAAATTGAAGCCAAATACGATGGTATCATTGAAATTGATGAATTGAGAACTGTTGCCGGTCAAAATGATACAGAGAAATACGATATCGTAATTGGTCGTTCGGCTGAGATGCGAATTATCGATAAAAACACCCGTATTCAGTTAACAACAGCCACTGTACCTTACGGTTCTCATTTGTTTGTAAAACCAAATGCTGAAGTTAAGAAAGGTGATTTGTTGTGTAAATGGGACCCTTATAATGCTGTAATTCTTTCTGACCAAGCTGGTGAAGTAGAATACGAGCAAATTGAGGAAGGTGTAACATTCCGTAGCGAAAGTGATGAAACTACCGGTTACGAAGAAAAAGTTATCATTGATAGCCGCGATAAAACCAAAAACCCTGCAATACGTGTTGTTGAAAAAGGTGTGGTTTTAAAAACTTATAATATTCCTGTTGGCGCCCACATTATTGTTGATGCCGGTGCTAAAATTAAAGCAGGTGATATATTAGTTAAAATTCCTAGATCCGCTTCTAAAGGTGGAGATATTACAGGTGGTTTGCCTCGTGTAACTGAGTTATTCGAAGCACGTAATCCTTCTAATCCTGCTGTAGTTTCGGAGATTGATGGTATTGTTACTTTTGGAAAAATCAAACGTGGTAATCGCGAATTGATCGTTGAAAGCCGTACCGGTGAAGTGAAGAAATATTTGGTTCCATTAACCAAACACATCCTTGTTCAAGAAAACGACTTTGTGAAAGCCGGATTACCATTGAGTGATGGTGCTATTACTCCAACTGATATCTTGGCCATTAAAGGTCCAACTAAGGTTCAGGAGTATTTGGTTAACGAGATTCAGGAGGTTTATCGTTTGCAAGGTGTGAAGATTAATGATAAGCATTTTGAAGTAATCGTTAGACAAATGATGCGTAAGGTTGATATTATCGATCCGGGTGATACCAATTTCTTGGAGCATCAAATCGTAAATAAGGCCGAGTTTATGGAAGAGAATGATTGGATTTACGGAAGAAAAGTTGTTGTTGATCCAGGCGATAGTGCAAACTTAAAAGCTGGTCAAATTATTACTGCCCGCAAATTGAGAGACGAAAATTCTGCTCTAAAACGTAGAGATTTGAAACTAGTTGAAGCTCGCGACGCTGTGCCTGCAACTTCCCAACAAATTTTGCAAGGTATTACCAAGGCATCCTTACAAACAGATAGCTTTATTTCTGCTGCCTCTTTCCAAGAAACCACTAAAGTATTAAATGAAGCTGCTGTTGCAGGTAAAGTAGATACTTTGAATGGATTGAAAGAAAACGTTATTGTTGGTCACTTGATTCCTGCCGGAACCGGATTGAGAGATTACGATAAATTAATCGTAGGTTCTAAATCAGAGTACGAACAACTAATGGCTTCTAAACTTGAAAGAGTTTAATTAGAAAGTTTAGTTTTGTTTAATTATAACGCCCTTTACCAGTGTAAGGGGCGTTTTTTTTTGCATTCTTGAAGTTTATCCCAAAATTGTCATTAGAAATTTTAAACTACGTTTCGAGACAAGTGTTAGTAAGGCTTTCTAGTAATTTTTACCGAGAGAACATTATGTAAGACCTATTTAAGAATTAGCTTTATTGGTAAAATTAGGTCTAACATAATGTAACCTCGGCACTAACTAACACTAGCTCGGGATTAACCCAAATTACCCCACATCCCATCGCGCTTGTCATTTGTTCACTTCGTTTCAAATGACAATTTTGGGTTTATTAATTTTCAATATTTTCACTTGCAGAAAAGTGACAGTTACCATAATAGGTTGGGTTAGCAATACTGTGATAGGTTGCACCTCGGGCAACGATAGAGGCAAGTAGCCCACAGGACCACTACGGCTTTAGCCTAGGGGGACGAGGACTACAGCCGATAGCGTGACCCGAACGCCCATGCAGGTTGTTTGGGGTTTTGCAAAAGTAATTTAGGGCGGAGGGGGCCCGCATACAAGAAATTTAAAAAAATGCCAATTCCTCCTCATGGATTTCATTAAGCCAACTCCATACTAAAATCTGTTATGTCTCGTAGCACGGATTCCATTTGAAAGCAAAAGTTAAGTTGAATTTTAAGCTAGGTATAAATGAAAAAGCCCCGAAAATTCGAGGCTTTCAACAATGGGAGTTGGATTTTAATATGGATGAAATACGGTAGTATCCTTTTTCAATTGAGGTACAATACTCATCACCGGAATTTCGCTGTTATTAATAACTTCTTGTGCGGCTGAACCTATGAACATTTCGGTAAATTCAAGCTCTTGTTGAGTCATGATGATAATCAAATCGGCTTTTACTTTGTTTGCATAATCAATAACGCTATCCGCAACCGATTCACCTGTGCGACCTGAACGAATAATTTCTGCGGTGCATTCAACATTTTCCTTTTCGATAAATTTTTGTGTAGAATCCATTTGGCGAGTCAAACGGTTGACTACAAATTCATCGGTGCTGGTAATAACTGAAACGACCCGAATGGTGGACCCGAAATGTTTAGCAAACTCAATTGCCCGATTTACTTTTTCGCGGGTTTCTTTTGTTAAATCTAAAGGTAATACAATGTTTTTACAGCCGCGTCGATGATTTTTTCCATGAATGGTAATAACCGGAATTTTTGATTCCCGAACCACTCTAAGTGCATTACTACCAATAAATTTCTTTTTAATTCCAATGGAGCCATTCGTACCCATGCAGATGAAGGTAGCCTGAATCATTTCTGCTACTTCCGTAACTTTTTCATAAATTTTACCATGACTAATCACTGTATCAACCCGAATTCCACTTTTGTTTTCTGCATCTTTAGCAAAAGAATCTAATTTAGCCTGAAGTTGTTCATGAAGCTTTTTTCTTTCGATTTGTTCGTTATCGTCCTGAAACAACCTGCCTAACAGACTGGATTCTTCTTCAATAAACAATAGCGTAATTTCAGCATTAAAAACTTTGGCTAGATTTTGGGCTTGCTCAAAGGCAATAATTGCTTGCTCTGAAAAATCGATTGGAACTAGAATTTTGTTAGGGTTACTCATTTTGAAATTTTGATTTGCAAAGGTAAGATGAATATGTTTGATGGACAAGGGGTTGCTGGAGAGGAATTATAAATAATCGAATGTTTAAAAGGAATTCCAAAATATCCAATCCCTTTTGCATCTTTGCCTCATTATGGCAATAAAGGAATCTGAATTAATTTTAAATCCGGATGGAAGTGTTTACCACATTGCGCTTAGCTCTGAAATGGTAGCAGATCATGTAATTTTAGTTGGTGATCCAGGTAGGGTCAAGACAGTTTCTGCTCGATTTGATAAAATTCATTTCGAACGTCAGCATCGGGAATTTATAACCCATACCGGAGAGTATAAGGGGAAATTGGTTACTGTTATTTCAACCGGAATTGGTACAGATAATATTGATATCGTATTAAATGAATTGGATGCGGCTGTTAATATTGATTTGAAAACCAGAGAGATAAAAAAGAATCTCAGGAAATTAAATTTGATTCGTATTGGTACTTCAGGCTCCCTGCAAGCAGATATTCCGGTAGATGCCTATGTTGCCAGTACATTTGGTTTGGGGTTGGATATTTTGTTGAATTATTATGAATTAGATCATACTGATTTGGAAGAGGAATTGGCAGATGCATTTGAGGAACATACCCAATGGCCGGCTACCCTTCATTTACCAGTGTTTGTTGAAGGAAGTAAATCGCTGCTGAAGAAGGCATTGCCTTTTACTAAACAAGGAATTACTGCTACTGCACCAGGATTTTTTGGTCCTCAAGGAAGGCAATTGAGATTAAAACCTTTAGTACAGGATTTGAATGAACTCTTAACCGATTTCCATTATCAGGAACATCGTATAACCAATTTCGAAATGGAGACATCGGCACTTTACGGTCTGGGAAGGGCTTTAGGTCACAATTGCATAACTATCTGCGCCATTATTGCTAACCGTATTAAAAAGGAATACAGTAAAAATTCCCAAAAATCCATCGAAACCTTGATTGATTTGGTTTTAGAAGAAATGATCGCTAAATGAAGCAATTCATCCGAATAGGTATATGGTTTTTTGCCTTAGGATTGATCCTTCTGCTTCTAATTTTTTCGTTTAGAAACACGGTATTAAATTCTGTTTTATCGAAGAAGATTGAACAATTCCAAAACAACAAAGGAATTGTAATTAGCTATTCGGAGGCAAAATTTACAGGAATTGCATCGGTAACCATTCAGCAGTTAGCTGTGGTTCCTAAACCCAAGGATACCTTGTTGTTTTTGGGAGAAGCTCAGATAGAGATTCGCTTAACTTCCTTGTTGATGGGAAGGATTAATGTTAAATCATTAAGTTTGGATAAGCTTTATCTGCACCCCAAAGATATTTTCGGATCAAAAAATTTTCAATTTTTATTAGCCAAGGATTCGGTAACAAATGATAAGAGTGGGGGCGATTCAAAAGGTTATGCAGCCTTGGTAGATAGGTTGTTGAGTACCTTGTTTGATTTATTGCCGGCCTCTTATTCTGTTCATGATTTAAGGATTTCGGGAATTAAGGACCTGGTTTGTACACAGATCATTATTGATTCAATTAGGTCGGAGAAAGGAGAATATAATTTCTGGGCAGGAATTTATGAATCAGGAAATAAGAGTTATTGGCATTTTATTGGAACAAACGACAAATCGAATCGTCTTATATCCGGATCTATTATTCGAAATGGAAAAAAGGGAAATGTTCCGGTTCTACTGCCCTTGATAGGATTTAGGCTTAGTATGGATACCTTGGATTTTGAGTTTCGGGATGAAGGTGTAAGCGGTGGAGTGTTGGAGTTGAAATCAAAAATGAGGTGCAGTAACTGGGAGATGGAACACTGGAGAATTTCCCCCAGACCTGTTGCTATTCCAAAGTGCGGAGGAGAAATTGATTTGAAAATTGGAAAGGATTTTGTGACTGTAGATACCACTTCCAAGTTCTTTTTGGGGGAGGTTGCAGCGCATACTTTTTTTCAGTTTAAGAAGGAACTTAGCCGTCAGGTCAAGCTGAATTTAACCATGCCCGAAACTTCCAGTCAGGCATTTTTTAATTCCTTGCCTACAGGTTTGTTTACCAATTTGGAAGGTATTCAGACCCAGGGAAATTTGTCATTTTATTTGAATTTCAGCCTCGACCTGGATAATCCGGATCAGGTGGAATTTGATGCCGGATTGAACAGGAAAGGATTTAAATTAGTTAAGATGGGGGCCGAGAATTTGTCCAAAATGAATTCGGAATTCCTCTATACAGCTTATGAAAATGGGGTTCCAATGAAAACCTTTGCAGTTGGACCTTCTAATCCGGACTTTGTTCCGCTTGATAAAATTAGTCCACTCCTACAGCAATCCATTTTAAGCAGTGAAGATGGAAGTTTCTTTGGACACCTGGGATTTAATATGGATGCCTTTAAATCAAGCATAACAGCTAATGCCAAAGCCAAACGGTTTGTTCGAGGGGCTTCAACCATTTCGATGCAACTGGTAAAAAATGTGTTTTTGACCAGGAACAAAACCATGGCACGTAAGCTGGAAGAGATATTAATGGTTTGGTTAATTGAAAATCTTAGACTAACTTCTAAAGAAAGAATGTACGAAGTTTATTTAAATGTAATTGAATGGGGCCCCGGAATTTATGGCATTGGTGAAGCATCTGATTTTTATTTTAAAAAAGCACCGGAAAACCTTACCTTAAACGAAAGTATTTTCCTTGCCTCTATTATTCCAAGCCCCAAATGGTTTAAGTATCGTTTTGATGAAAATGGACATCTGCGTTCGGATATGGAAGGTTATTTCCGAATCATTTCAGGCCATTTGGTTAAAAGAGGGGTTATTACTGAAGAAGTAAAAAATGATTTGTTGCCGGGTGTGGAACTTACCGGCCGGGCAAAAGAGTTCCTTCATAAGACTGATTCATTGCTGCCCGACTCAAGTGCCTTGGAAATTCCGGTTTTGCAGGTGGAAGAATTACCCATGTAATTTTTTAGTTTTTTTATAAATCGAGAATTCAAAAATATCGGATATTTGCATCGTGTACGATTTAATCTTGTGCGATTAAAATGAAGCAATTAAGCATTTCCCTTTTTGTTAAAAACCTTGCTCGCCTGATTTTAGCATGTTTTATTCTATTTGCCGGTATAGGTCATTTAAGCTTTTTCAGGCAAGAATTTCAAGCGGAGGTTCCAACCTGGTTGCCTTTTGATAAAGATTGGGTTGTGCTTGTTTCCGGTTGGATGGAACTGTTTATCGGATTTGGAATGCTTTTTCTCCCCAAACTCAGGCCCTATTTCGGAATTGGATTAGCTATCTTTCTCATTTTGGTTTTTCCAGGAAATATTAATCAATACTACTATGATATTAATGCTTTTGGTCTGGATACAGAATCCAAACGCCTGATTCGACTTTTATTTCAACCTATTCTAATCTATTGGGCTTTATGGTCTATGGATTCCTTTAACCTCATCAAAAAAATAAAATCAAAATAGATAATCATGTCAACAACCAATTTTTATTCCTTTTCAGCCAATCGAATTAATGGCCAAGCCTGCTCTATGGAAGAGTTTAAAGGCAAAGTAATTTTAGTAGTAAACACGGCTAGCAAATGTGGTTTAACCCCTCAGTTTGAAGGCTTGGAATCCTTGTACAAAAAATACCAGGACCAAGGTTTGGTAATTCTCGGATTTCCATGCAACCAATTTGCCGGACAAGAGCCGGGTGATGCCTCCGAAATTCAGGAGTTTTGCCAACTTAACTACGGGGTTAGTTTTCCCATGTTTGAAAAAATTGATGTTAATGGTTCAAATGCGCATCCAATTTTTAAATACCTTAAAAAGGAACAAGGTGGCTTTTTGATTGACGAAATCAAATGGAATTTTACCAAATTTGTCATCGATCGAAATGGAAATCCTGTGGAACGTTTTGCTCCAACAGTTTTACCCAAAGACATCGAACCAACTCTTCAAAAACTATTGGCCAATGGCTAAGGATGAAGTCCTTTTACTCGAAAACCAGCTTTGTTTCCCACTTTATGTGGCCTCCAGGCTAACTACACGGGTTTATACTCCTTTGTTGGAGGAATTGGGGCTAACCTATCCTCAATACCTGGTGTTGTTGGTTTTATGGGAAAATGATAACCTAAGCGTAGGGGAGTTAAGTAAGAAATTGTATCTTGATTACAATACCTTAACTCCCCTGCTTAAACGATTAGAAGACAAAAATCTGGTTATACGCAAACGCTCTCCAAGTGACGAACGATCAGTCAAAATTCAATTAACAGAATTGGGTTCTGATTTAAGGCAAAAAGCCTTTTGTATTCCTGAAAATCTTATTGTTTCATTGAATAATTCTGTCCTTAATTTAGAGGAAATTCAACAATTCAAACTTACCTTGAATAAACTAATTAATGCCTTGGAAAAATAGACCTTATTTTTGTTTTCCCTGGCTTGGTTTTTGTTTAGCTCCGGCAACTAAAATATCGTGAAATTTTTTTCTTTCTTTATCCTGTTTTTTTTGCTTCAGGGCTTGGGCCTTTGTCAAAATCCCCGTTTGTTTCCGGTGGGGACATACCAGAATTTGAATAATACCGAATTTGCCTTTATTAGTCTTAGTGATTTGGTTTATATTCCATCCGATTCTGTCTATATTCCCTTTCCGGATATTTCTGACTGGCCTAAAGATTCGGCTTTTAAATTCCTGCTTCCATCCGAAACTAGAAAGGACTTTTTTAAGAAGGCATCAATTTCTGAAAACGAAAAGGTATGGATTTTTGATTATAAATCCAATAATATCTGGTCTGCACCGGTCAAGTCTTTGGACTTGGTTGCCGTTTTAAACCCTTACGATAATTGGGAGGAAGGAGGATTTGAGGTGGGTGATTATATGATTGGTTTTCAATTGGATTTGTCTAAATTCCCTGTCCAAAATTTCGATTTAATTAATAGTTTGGCTACCATAAATAAAGTAAATATCTTTATGAGTAAAGGTTTGTCTATGGTTTCTTGGATTCCTGGTAAGGCGGTTGACTTTGCTAAGCAAAATTCGACTCTGCCTTCTTTCTGGCGTTCAGAAATTCAAAAAAACGCATACTTTACTGCTACCTATAATGAATTTCAGATTGATGTTCATACCATGACGAAGCAATCGAGTCAGGCTTACCACTATATAATCAAGAACAAGCTTACCGGTGAACTGTTGGATGATTTTTTAGTGCAAAGTTCCGAAAGTTGTGAGCCTGCTCCCTTGAACCTGGTTGATCCAAATTTTAGTACCGGTAATCAATGGATAGGTTCATTGATAAAAGGTCAACCGCCCGTACTTTTGGGTTTGGAATATTATAGTTTCAGTTGTCCTAAAATTCATGTGCTTAAGAAAGGGATTCAGCCTTGGATTTTGAATTGTGATTGTCGCCATTGATTTAGTTTTTTTTATTTGGCGGGCCCCATCCGCCACCAATATTTGTGCATGAATTAACGTATTGCAAGGCGGCTGGGCCGGGCTATCGCTGCTACTCCTCGTCCCACTTGGCTAGCGCCGCGTGGTCCTGTGGGGTAGCCTGCTCTATCCCTGCCCGGACGTTTTGTACATAGTTTCTTACGTAATCGAAAGGTTCTATTTCAAGCTTGGGTTTTGCACTTCATCCCCGGGCAACGATTGAGGCAGTGTAGCCCACAGCCCCATGCAGCCTAAGCGGAATGGGGCGAGGACTACCGCCGAAAGCGTGGCCATTCCGCCCCTTAATCTTACTCCTTTTCAAAAAATGCACTGTTTGGGGCGGAATGGAGCCCGCCAAATAATCCTACCCACCTTTCATCCTTGTGTGTTTAAAAAACCTTACTTTTCCATCCTCGTTTTAACTGGATACCTATGCGGGCTTTTTCTTTTGGGCTTACCGGCCTATTCGTACTTCTCCTTTCAATTTTCAGCACCGGGATTGCGTTTTCACAATGTTGTACCTACACTCTAATTATGCAAGATTCGTATGGCGATGGATGGAATGGAGGTTCTTTGGAAGTGTTTGTTAATCAAGCTTCTGTCGGTATTTATAGTGGTCAAAATGCTTCTAGCTCAGCAACGTTTCAACTATGCGACGGAGATAGCCTGGAATTGGTTTATACCGCCGGAGATTGGGAGGAAGAAAATTCATATCGCTTGTTGGATGGAGCATACCAACTGATATTTCAAAATGGACCCAATCCAACTGCCGGCCTGGCTTTTGCCTCAGTTGGTAATTGCACCACTCAAGCCTTGCCCGGAGCTCACCCCTGTGTTGCCATTCCGGTAGATACGGTTACTTGCACCTTGGCCAATAATTCCGATTATCCGGGAACAGGCTTGTTGCCAAATTGTTCGAGTTATCAAGGTTCGGATATATGGTTTAAACTGGTAGTGCCTGCCCCCGGGAACCTTCGCTTTGAAACCGATAGCGGCAATTTGAACGATACAGGAATGAGTATCTGGAGGGGAGATGATTGCAATAGTCTTCAAATACTAGCTTGTGACGATGATGCCGGTGAAGGCTATTTTTCGTACTTGCAATTGGAAAGTTTGCCGGTGGGTGAGACAATTTACGTGCAAATTTTCGGTTATGGCGGTGCAACTGGTGATTTTCGCTTGTGTATAAAACCCTTTCAACCTGTTCAACTCGATAGCACCGAACTTCCATTGGTACTTATAAATACCGGCGGACAAACCATAGTTCCGGATACCAAAATCGATTGCCAAATGGAAATTAAATACAACGGACTGGGCAGCTTAACTTATGTTACTAGTCCGTCGAATGTGTATAGCGGAATGGTTGGAATAGAAATTCGTGGAGCCACTTCATCCGGATTTCCTCAACATCCGTATGGTTTTGAAACCCGGAATGCAGATGGTACAAACAACGATGTTTCTATTTTAGGTATGCCAAGCGAAAACGATTGGGTGTTGATTTCTAACTATGGCGATATGAGTTTGATGAGAAACTTAATAGCCTACGATTTGTTTGCAAAAATGGGCAATTACAGCATCAGGCAACAACTTTGCGAAGTGCTGGTTGATAGTGTTTATCAAGGTGTTTACCTGATTGGAGAAAAGGTAAAAAGGGATGCCGGAAGAGTAAATATTTCTAAACTGAACCCGGCAGATACACTCGGGGATGAGCTAACCGGCGGTTATATTCTTCAGCAAAATTATTGGAACGATAACAACAGTTTTCTTTCCAATTATTCTCCTATCGATCACCCCGGTTTAGACATTCATTATGTGTACGAATATCCGGACGAATTTGCCATTCAATTGCCACAAAAAAACTATATCGCTTCCTATGTTGATAGCATGGAAACCGCACTCTATGCCGATAACTTTAGCGATACAGCCTTGGGTTACCGCCACTACATGGATGTAAAATCATTTATTGATTATTTTTTGGTGAATGAATTAGCCAGGAACTTTGATGGATTTAAAAAGAGTATTTTCTACCATAAGGACAAGTTTTCAAAAGGTGGAAAAATGAAGGCCGGACCGGTTTGGGATTTTGACTGGGCATTTAAAAATATTTGGGGCTGTCCGTCGAATGAAGTGTTTGATGGTTCGGGTTGGGCTTACCTTATCAATGATTGCGGCGGTCAGGATGTAAATTCAAATGGATATTATGTTCGTTTGCTCCAGGACAGTATGTATGCCAATGAATTGCGCTGCCGTTATGAATTTTACCGGGATAGGTTTCTAAATCCGGAATACCTAAATCATTTTATTGATAGCATAGCCTTGCGGGTGCAACATTCCCAGGAAAGGCATTTCAGCAAATGGAATATTTTAGGACAAGCGGTTGTGGCTCCGGAAGTAGGTGCTGTTGCCACTGAATACCTTGCCGGATTGGATACCTTGAAAAATTGGATTTCGAACCGCTGTGCCTGGTTAGAGGCCAATATTCCCGGTCATTGTAGGGTTGACCCAACCAATGTTAAAACCAACATAACACAACCGGGTTTTGTTTTGTATCCTAATCCTGGTAATGACAAAATCACCATTACTATTGAACAAAAGGAATCCCAGGTAGAATTATTTGTGATAGACCTTTCCGGAAAACGAATTCTAAACAAGGTTTATCAAAGGTCGGGAACCGGAAATTATAAATTGGACTTGAATGTGGGTGATTTGTCACCGGGTTGTTACTGGGTGGAAATGAAGCAAGGGGCCGAGAAACAGGTTAAGAAATGGATAAAATTATAATGGAGAACCAAGCAAAAACCATGAAAGCTGCTGTTTATTCCAGCTATGGTCCACCGGAAATTATTCGTTTAGAAGAAATACCACGTCCAATTCCTAAAGCCGGAGAGGTATTGGTAAAGGTGATGTTCTCGTCGGTAAACCGCACCGATTGCGGATTTCGAAGTGCAGAATATTTTATTTCCCGATTTTGGAGCGGATTGTGGAAGCCAAATTTTTCTGTGTTGGGTTGCGAATTTTCGGGTATTGTTGAGGAAGTAGGGCAGGGGGTAAGCCAATTTAAAAAAGGTGACCGGGTTTTTGGATTCAACGATCAAACTTTTGGCGGACATGCTGAATTTTTAATTCAGAAGGAAAACGATGCCATAGCCTTGATTCCCGAAGGTGTTTCATTTGAAACCGCCGCTGTATTAACGGAAGGTGCTCATTATGCTTTGGTGGATATCAAAGCATCGGGAATAGTTTCAGGTCAGAAGGCCCTGGTGTATGGTGCTACCGGAGCAATTGGTTCTGCAGCTATTCAGATTCTTAAATCTATGAATGTTTTTGTTGTTGCCGTGGTAAATTCTAAAAATTACCAGACTATTCAAAACCTGGGTGTTGTGGATGAGCTCTGGGATTACCAGACCCGGGATTTCACCCAAACGCAACATCGGTTTAATTTGGTGCTGGATGCAGTTGGTAAATCTTCCTTCGGAGTTTGTAAAAAGTTAATGACAGAAAATGGGATTTATATTTCAACCGAATTGGGGAAAAACTGGGAAAATGTTTGGTTGCCTATGTTGAAACCGTTTATGAATGGTCCCAGAGTTATGTTTCCTATGCCCTCCATAGCAAAATCAGACGTGGAATTTTTAGGGGAACTAGCCTCCCAAGGTCTTTTAAAACCAATAGTAGATAGAAGCTATTCATTGGATCAGATAGTTGAAGCCTACCGATATGTTGAAACCGGACAGAAATTGGGTAATGTGCTTTTGAAAATATAATAAATGAAAGCGATTTTTCATAGCATTTGTTATCCTAAACCACCTGTTGTTTCCCCTTGTTTTTGGCTTTGGATTTTCACCCTTGTCGGTTGTGGTATTGCAGAAAAGAAAATTAATTCCTCCAATGCCGATGTCTCAATGGAAACAACCTATCATTGGGAAGATTCTGTTCGAACGTATCTTTCCAAAACAGCCATGGTCGATAGCCTGGAAAGTGCCGGTTTTTATGGCGATTTTAGCCCCTATTCTCTGTTTTTAGTAAAATCAGGTTTTTTGTTTTCGAAAAAGGAAAAAAATACTTTGTTTGCTTATTCTATTTCAGATTCAGCCATACTAGTGCGAAACTTTTTAGAATCCAATGGGAAGTGGAAGGAAAGTTCTAATTCGATCAATTTGCCGATTCATTCCTTTAGTCCGGCTTATTTCCGATTTAATATTGAAGACTATAATTTCGACCATAGAAGAGATATTTTCCTTCAGTTTTATCAAAGCATGGGAAATGCTGATTCGTATGGATATTTATTGATTTTTGATGAGGATTCCCGAAATTTGGTATTGGTTAAAGAGTCGATTGAAATTCCCAATTTAGTTCCTGATTCCAAACATAAATTATTGAAATCGACTAGGTATTCCAATCCCAATTCCGGTGAGGAGAATTATAGTATAACTGAAATTTACTCCTGGGAAAAGAACGCCTTGGTTAAGGTTGATATTCAAAATACTAAATTTGAAAGGTAGTTTGAGTTTAATGCAAATAGAATAAAATCCAGGTAAGGCTTCCTTTCATTAAATCCACTCAACTTTTTTTCTCCAGAACCAGACAAGGCTATAAACTCCAAGTTTTATCCAATAGACTGGGTTAAATTGGGGATTTTTCATATGTTTTCCGTTAAATCCATAATACCAATACAAATGATTGGCATAGGTAGTTTCCGGTTTGTCTAAAAACAAATTTTCAAGAAATCGGATGTAAAATTGGGGTAACTCGGCAACGATAATTCCGCTTGGTAGCAAGGAAGGATAGTTTTTTTGGATTCTGAAAATCAATGCATTTCGTAATTCAGGAAAGCTTTTTAACTGTTCGAAAAACAGAGTTAGATGTTGCCTTTGGGGATCGGCCAATAGCAAGTCTAGCATCCAATGTACATCCCTGGAATACAAGTTGTTAAGCAATGTAAATTCCAAAGCCTTTTTGAGATCTAACAAGGGTAATTTTCCAAATTTAGTAGTTTCCCGAGCTAGGTTTGACAAAAAATACCTTGAATCAAAGCCATTTATAACGGATGGTGAAGGCCTGGTGTGTAAATCCAAACTTAGATTTTTGCTATTTGTGAACCCCAGGGAGTGCTTGTGAACGAACTTACTTTCCCAAAGCGGTCGGGTAGGGGTAAATTGCATTCCTTCCAATACAGATGCGGTTTTTTCTAGATCTTCCGGATGCACCAAAATATCTAAATCCGCCATAGGCCGGGAACCTAAATGGGGGTACTTGGTTAGCAAATACACTGAACCTTTGCAAAAGGCATGGGTTATTCCTCGTTCATCTAGTTGTGAGGAAAGTTGTTTTGCCAATAGTAATAATTGTGTATTGTGAAAATAGGTGCGCTTAAAAAGGCCTTGAATTTTATGCCAAACATCATTTTTCTCTAATGTTTCCTGGTGTCGGAACCATAAATAGGGTAAAAACCTGAACTCGGCTGTTGAAAATCGAATATCGAAATGGCCCGATTGTAACCAATTTTGAAATACCTTCAAGGATTCTGCCTCCGATTCAATAATGCAGGCCTGCAATAACTCCAACGAATCTTTAAAACCGGTTCTTTCGTCCATTTTGAAGGTGCGAAATAATGTAAAATGTAGCTTGGTTTTTCAAGTACCTACTATTTTAAGCTAGTACCAATTTTTTAACAGGTTTTGCAAGGTTTTGGAATTTTCATAATGCTTGAGATAATGAATTAAACCTCCCTCACAATGAATTGCATAGTTTTTAACTTGTGGGTTTGGTTTTGATTGTTTTAATTCCTCTGCATACCTACCCAGGTGTGCCAGATAAAATTGATCCGGTTGGTCGAAATCAAAAATAAAATTGCCGGGTTCTTGTTGTAAAACCTGATCATATACATCAAACACTTTTTTACTTTGAATCCAAGGATTAAATTCTTGTTGAGCATAATTAAAACAGGAATGCCTTAATTCGATCCATTCCTCCATATGGCTAAATGCCCATTCAAGCCAATTAACAAAGTCGTTTTCATCGTTTGCCAATAAACAGTTTTTTTGATGAACTAAGAAGGCATCCAATCCTGTACCTTTTATTAAGATTGGTGGCAATCCTCTCCACATGGCTTCTTGAATGACCAGATCGGAGGAGCCGTAACTTAAAGGGTTTTGCGGATAGCTAAGTAAATGGTATTCGGTAAATCGTTCCCAAACATTGGTTTCAAAAGGATGTAAGTGAATTGGCAACCGGCCTTCGTAAACCAAACTTTGGTTTTCTACTCCAAAAACATCCAGTTGAAAAGGGCATTTTAAAGCCTCATGCAATTCAAGAAATTTGGGATGAAGTTTAAATGGGTTAATGGTTCCTGCATGAATTAATTTCAATCTGTCCGAAGTAGCCTTACCTTCCTGAAAGCCGGTGGGGGGAGTGTGTAAGCCAATTCCCCAAATGGTAGTCATAGAAATACCTATTTCACTATACTCAGATTCTAGTTTAGGATTGGTGAGTAGAATAGCATGGAATGCCTGTAAGAAGCTTGGTGGAATGCATTGTGGAGGTGTATTACCTACAATCCGGCAATGAATGATGAAGCGATTGCTTAATTCCCAATTGGCCAATTTCCTGAAAAAAGTAAAAAAGCTGGGGGTGTTCCAATATTGAATTACCACTAAACTGGTTTTCCTTAGCAAGGATTTTAGTTCATCCTCTTCGGGGGAAATAATTAACCTTACCCGAAGTTTTAGGGCTAATCTTGCCAAATGTGCCTGGTAAGATCGTTCTAATACAACGCAATAAACTTGCTCCGGACGCCTTTCCGGAGGCAAAAACTGCAGTTCAGCTAAAATGTTGGAAAGTCCACCTCCAAAGGTGATTTTCGGGATAATATGGAGGATTGAGCTCATTCCGACCAGTGTTTTAATAATTCAAACACCTCCAGTCGGTAGGCCTTTTGATTCAAAGACAAGTTATTTTCGTGCAAGTGTTTATGGAGCAAAACTTCCTTACACAAGTTGAATTTTAACCCTTGTCTTCTGGCTGCTAAGAACCAGGCATGATCACTGGCGTATGTCCAACGGGTGTCAAAAAGACCATACTTTTCAAAACAGGAACGATGAAAAATAAATCCCCCCGGGGTAAAGGCAGGTTGGATGCTAGATGCAATTCTTTCTTTCTTTTCCCATTTTTCAAGGTAGCAACCAATGGCTTCTAATTCTGGCTGTTTTTGCAAGGCTTTCCATTGGATTTCTAGCTTGTTGGGATCCCAGGTATCGTCTGAATCTAAAAAGCCAATCCATTCTTGGCTAGCCAAACTTATTGCCTGGTTTCGGGCCTGTGCTATTCCAGTACCGGTCTGAATTGTCTGTATTACCGGAAAAGAACCAAGTTTGTCCAAAGTGTCATCGTTTGAATGTCCATCAATTACGATTACCTCGATTGGAAGGAGGCTTTGTTTGAAAATACTTTCCAGGCAACGTTCAATGCTAGCTGCCGAATTCCGGGTAATAACAACTACACTTATCATGTTATAAACATTGAATTACCTTTTTTAGCAGATCAGTGTTTTCTTCTAAAACCGGTCCTAATTGAATGGAGTAAAAAGGTAATTGGCGTTGAAGAAACTTAATTAAGCTTAGCAATTTCATATTCATGGTTCCTACAGTTGTGGAAAGGTAATGGGAAGTAATAAAATGGGCAAGAAGTTTTTCCATTTCTGCATGTTTCATTAATTCAGCAGCCGGAGCAGAACCTAAATCAAAAATTCCTATTCCATGTAAGGGTTGTTTTCCCTGCAATTTACCTTGTTCCAGCGTCAATACTTTTTTCCCATCTCCTCGTTCGAACCAGGCATTGGAAAGTAAATTCAATTCCAGATGAAACCGGGAAATTGCTTCGGGTCTTAGGCTAAGAAAATTATAAATTGGATGGAAGTAGCATTGATTATCCACTATTTCTAAAAAGGTAACATCATCTCCGGCTACCGATAATCCATGCAAGGCACATGAAGCCACGGTTGTGGATTTTCCTGCATTGGAAGTAGCAGGTAACATCAGCCATTTCCCATCACATCCAATGGTAGCTGCATGAATTAACTTGATATCTTTTTCTCTGGCCCAAAACGAAAATGGAATAATAAATGGATAGTTTTCCATAGTGTTTGGATAATCCCAATAAAACCAAACCACTTCACGACTAATCTTGTAATAAATGCCTTGTCCCCATTGGTATTGAAAATTACCATCGTTTTTTTTCCAAAATCCCATTTCCGGTCCTTGGTTTAGTTCCAACGCTAAGGCCGGATTCCAAATTAATGGAATGAGGGGTAATTCTGAACTTGTTTCCGCTTGAATTATAAGTAAACGAAGCAGGTTGTCCAATATTTCAACAGGGGCCTCCACCTTCCAGTTGGCTCCTAAAAAATTGAAAATCATAAGCTTTTTTTCTCAGGCCAACCCAACTCACTCACATCATGGATAGGGTCTAGTTTGATTAAGTCACCCATGTCGTCAAATTTCTTATACGAATATCCATTGAGGTCCAATTTCGGCGGGTCTAACTCATTACCTTGATCCTCCCGGAAACAAAACCCTTCCTCTTTTAAAAAGCTTATGAACAAGTTGGTTTGTTCCTGTAATTCCTCTTGTTGTCTTAATGAATTAATTAATTTTTCACTTGAGCCATTTTGGTATAAGTAGTTGAAAACCAAGAAAGCATTGCCGGATTTTATTGCATAATACGCTCCATCTTCAATGCGAATAGCCATGATTTCATCACCAAAGTTTTCTATATCAAAACTATAATTTCCCATCCCTCAAAGATACAATGAATTGACTTTACCCCGGTTTTCAATTGGCTAAATCTAGAGGGTATTTTATTAAAAATCATTTGCTGCTATTTCCTTAATTGTTTTGGAGGGCTTTGTTTTGGTAAGAATAAGACAAAACTAGAACTGGGATTTTATAGCATTTCATATTCTTGCAAAATATTTATGAATAGTATGATAAAAACATTATCCCTATTAACTCTTATTTCTTTTGGAATTTCTCAGAGTTTTGCTCAAGCATGGCAACCTTGCAACTTATCCGTGAATGGTAATTCAACCTTTGGTACTTCGGTTTGTGTTCACCAGGGTAAATTATATGCCACAAACAATAGTAACGGATTACAAGTAAGTTCAGATAATGGAACGACTTGGTCCATTGTTAATTCGGATATTACTTCTCCCGGTGTTGATTTGTATTCAACCGGAGATCGCTTATATGCGATTTTGCATAATTCCGGATGCAGTTTGATTCAATATTCCACTGATAATGGTCAAACATTTAACTTAGATACAACCGGTTTGCCTACTTGCTACAGCGGTGCAGTTACCATGCCTTCTTCTTTGGGTATTTCCTGGACAAATCATCTGTTGTTTTCATTAGCCGGACCGGATTGGGAATTCTCTCGAAACACCAATGATTTGGCCTGGGTGGATGCCTCCTATTTTGATGCAAACGATTGCAGTGAGTTTTTTGTAAAAAATGATACCTGTTGGGCGGCAACCAATGGCGCAACCAGTAATGGATTAGCCTGGAGCACCGATGGTATTAATTGGACAAGTCCGGTAAGCAACAATATTCCCGAATTTTATGTTCCTTCTCAAATTGCGTTTCTGGGTAATAGACTTTTTATGATGGGCTCGGATGTAATGAATGGTGGTGCAGGGGTGGATACCATTATTAAATATAGCGATGATTATGGGATAAACTTTCAAGACATTAATATTGAACCATACCTCGATGGCTCTGCTGTTTTTTCCCCATCAGGTAAACAAAATACCCTAAACATGTTTTCAGGTTATGGAAAATTGTACCTTACCTTGTCAAATGATGTATATGGTTCAGCACCTGAATTAATAGTTAGTTCTGACAATGGCCTAAGTTTTCAAAAAGATACCGTAGGATTTCCTGATAATATTACCGGAACTACCTTCTTTATTAATTCCATGGCTTTTTTAAATGGATGGGTATTTGCTCAAGTGAATTCGGGCGATTTGTATCGTAAGCAAATTGCTTCAGTCGGTATTAATACAATAAATAGGCCTTCGTTTCAAGTATTTCCTAATCCGGTTTCCTCTTACCTGAAGTTTTCAGAACTTGCTAAAGGATCAATTTTTGATGGCTTAGGTAAAGAGGTGATTGCTTTTGATTGGTGTTCAACTCTAATTGTGGAATCCTTAATTCCGGGTAGTTACTTACTTAAAATAGAAAACCAATTTGGAAAAACCTTCCAACATAAGTTGATAATTATTCATGAATAGTGCTACTAATTAATCAGTAATATCAATTAGTTATTGGTTGTTACATTATTCAAGATTGATTCAGAATATATAGTCATTTTGAAATAGATGTGGATTTTTGAAAAGGACTAAAACCAATTATTTATAATGTTAAACTATTCATTTTATACATCAAATTGCTTGGATTTTTCTAAAATACTATGAATATCTTTCATATACACCTGTTTAAATTTCTAAGTAGCTCCTGGTTTCGGGCTAATTAACCATTTTAAATGGTGGCTAAATATTGGTTTGAAAATCTTCCCACTTACAGAAAAGTGATAGATACAGTATCACCTTGGGCTTGCAATTCAGTGATAGGCTGCACCTCGGGCAACGATAGAGGCAAGTAGCCCACAGCTCCACTACGGCGTTAGCCTAGTGGGGCGAGGACTACAGCCGATAGCGTGACCCGAACGCCGGTGCAAGTTGTTTGGGTTAAGCAAAATGATAATTAGGCGGAGGGGGCCCGCATAACAGAAATTTTTAAGAATAATCTTTTCGACAATGGAATGATCTGTTTCGGATTCTAAAAAAGTTTCAAATTTCCAGACTTGGTTCTTTCGTAAATGAGCACTACCAAGCCATTCATCAGCATTCCATAAAACAAATCTTCCAGCGGAATGGTCAGCAGTCTAACTCCCAAATTCTCCTCATTATTATACCAAACTACCGGCTCTGGAGTTATTGCCCCTGTTAAAATGCCATTAACGATAAAAAATGGAAGTAAGGTTATGAAATACGCTTTTAAGAAAGCCATCAAAAAGGGTTGTTTCCGAATTCCAATCAAATAAACTCCCGCGCCAGAAAACGCCAAAAAGGTGTACCAGCGCTGAATGTAAACTAAACCGATACCCAATAAACTTATACCAAGTATTGTCACCAATTTGCTCAGAAATTTGTTCCAACCCGGTGATGGCCAGAAATATCGAATTACCTCATACGAGAACAAGCATGCGTAGGGAATGCAAATGAAAAAGCAAATTTCCTCCAGTGGTAGGTGAATCAGTCTAAATGCCAAGGTGTATTTTTCATTAAACCCCCATACTCCTAATTGGGTAAACCACGAATCCCAGGCAATAAAAAGCAAGGCGGTTCCAAGAATTCCCAATAAAATGCTTTTCAGGTTACGAATAAAATTTACTCTTCCTTCAAAACTCAACAAAAATGGAACCGAAATCGATCCCAAATTGACGGCCCAATACAGCAGATGTGGATCAAATTTCAAGTTTTCCGAACGATTTCTTATAGTATTTAAACGGAACCCAAAGCATTCCAAAGCATTCACCATCTTCTTTACCCAAATGTTTATGGTGCATTTTATGTGCTCGTCTTAATGCAAGCAAATACCGGTTTGTAGAATGCTTAAACCACTTAAAACGTTGATGTATAAATACTTCGTGAACCCAAAAATAGCAGATGCCATAAATTAATATTCCAATTCCTACCCACATTTTCCAATCGCAACCATCCATTATTCCAAACATCATGAACAGCCAACTCGGTATTGCAAAAATCAAAAAGAAAAAATCGTTCTTCTCAAAAAATCCATAGTGGTCGTGTAAATGGTGATCTTCATGCAAATACCATAAAAAGCCATGCATTACATATTTGTGGGCGGTCCATGCCACGGCTTCCATCACAACAAAGGTGATTAGAATTATCAAGAAGCCGAGCGCAAAAAACGTAAACATGGGGCAAAGATAGGGCCTATTTGGTATAATCCAGGCTGTTTATGGCTGCAATTATGGTAGATTGGAGTTGTTTTTTAAGTAGGCGGGCCCTTTCAGCCTTCTAAGGGATAGGGGTTGAATCAAACTGTTGTGCATGGCTTTCAGGCCGGGCTATCGCCTGTACTCCTCGTCGCCCTTGGCTAGCGCCGCGGGCTCCTGTGGGGTACTTGGCTCTATCCCTGCCCGACCGAACCTCCACCTTTCTTGCCTTTTCCCGGCATGGGTAAACCATTGGCTTTCGTTGGTATTTTGTTCACAAGTATTGATATTTTCCATGTTTGGGATAAATGCTTGTCCTGGCCTCTGAACCTATCTTTGTGCATTCATTTAACATGCTTAATTACGGAAATTCTAATATCCTTGAAGCCAGTCTTCATTTTTGCGGAAATAAAAACAATGGGGAAGATGTAGCCTTGGCAAATCATCCACTCGAACTAAGTGAACAACTTTCGTTTTCCTTGGCAGATTTCATCTTACATCCTTTTTCTAAACTTTTCGAAGAATACCAGTTTATGCCCGAATCCTTGGCAAAGCCGTTGGTTGCTCAGGTGTTTTCAGGAGAAAAAAGTTTGCACGAAGCATCCAAAGAGTTAACGGAACACTTGTATGAAGTTAGTGAACATCCTAAAATTGGTAGTGGTGATGTGTTGGTTTGCTATGTAAAAGGTTTGGCGTTTTCCAATGTTTTTTCAGATGGAATGGTGATTTTGAAGTTTGAAAATACAGAGAATTTCCTATTGACCGATATGGATTCTGATGGCGGAAATGTAACTTTAAAACCCGGTATCAGAAATTCCCGATTCGATAAAGGTTGCCTGATATTAAACCTGGAAGAAGAAAATGGTTTTCGTTGTTTTGTTATTGACAATGCTTCGCGGGGCGATGAGGCATACTTTTGGAAAGAGCGATTTTTAGGTTTGGCACCCAAGCAAGATAAGCATTTTCAGACCAAGCAATTAATGAATGTTTACAAAGATTTTGTGGTGGAGGAGCTTCCTCAAAAATTCGAAGTTTCCAAAGCAGAGCAGTCGGATCTGTTGGCCAGGTCGGTCAACTATATGAAAGAAAATGATCGCTTTCGTATGCAGGAGTTTGAGCAACAAGTAATGTCTCAGCCAGAAGTTATTAATGCATTTAAAGGATATGTGGAGGAACAAACCAGTAACCAGGAGTATACCTTGCCCGAGGAGTTTGAAATTTCTGCACCGGCAGTAAAAAAGCAAGGAAAATTTGTTCGTTCGGTAATAAAACTGGATAAAAACTTTCATCTTTATGTTCATGGTAATCGGGAATACATTCAACGTGGATTCGATGAACAAACAGGTATGCATTTTTATAAATTATATTTTAAAGAAGAAGCTTAATTGCTGAATCTTTTTCTGTGTTTATTCGATATACAAACAATTAAGCTAGTGAAATGAAATTTGCCGCGATTGATATTGGCTCCAATGCAGCCAGGTTGCTGTTAAGCAATGTTTTTGAAGATGGTGAAAAGGTTAGTTTTAAAAAGTCATCCTTGATCAGAGTGCCTCTGCGACTAGGTTTTGATGCCTTTTCTCAAAAGCAAATTTCAGAGAAGAAAATACAGAAACTTTCAGCCACTATGCAGGCCTTCAAAACCCTCATCGATGTGCATGAGGTAATTTCCTGGAAAGCTATTGCAACAGCAGCCATGCGGGAAGCCGAAAATGGAGCAGAAATTGTTGAAAGGGTATTTCAAGAAACCGGTGTAAATATCGAAATTGTTTCAGGAGAGCAAGAAGCGAGTATTGTTTATAGTAATCACATTGCCGAAAGTCTTGATCCTAATAAAAGTTATCTCTATATCGATGTGGGTGGAGGAAGCACGGAAGTAACACTTTTTGCAGATCGTCAGGTTTGTGCCAGTTACTCCTTTAATATTGGTACTATTCGCTTAATTAATAATCAAGTAACCGACGCTGATTGGAAATTTTTAAAAGGTTTTGTTAAAGAGGTTTCAAAAAATCATCAACCTTTGATTGGTATTGGTTCAGGCGGAAATATCAATAAATTGTTTAAAATGTCCGGTAAACAGGAAGGGAAACCGTTACCCACCAAGAAATTGCAGAAATTGCGTGACTCTATTTCAGAACTTACTGTGAGTGAACGAATTACCCAGCTTGGTATGAATGAAGATAGAGCCGATGTAATTGTGCATGCAGCAAATATTTTTTTGTTCATATTAAAACATGCAGACATAAAGAAAATTCTAGTGCCTGAAATAGGGGTTTCGGATGGTATCATCCATTTGCTTTACGAAGAATACAAAAGTCAGCGATCCTAATTCTCTCAATTCCGGTTTGGTTAATTGCCGGCCTTGTCTTTTAGCATCAACCCTGATTCCAGTTTGTGCCCGGCAAGAAATTCTCTGGTAGTCATTTTGCGTTTTCCTTGAGGTTGTAATTCCGTAATGGAAACAATTCCTCCTTGTAAATGCAAATGAATATAACTTTTGTTATCGCTGCTGATACTTCCGGCAGGCAGAATTTGGGACGGTTCTGATAAACATTCGCTGGCGAAAATTTTCACCTCCATTTCTTCACCATTTGGATTTTGCCAAACCAACCAAGCTCCTGGGTAAGGCGAAAGTCCTCTAATTCGGTTATGTGCTTCCGGTGCAGTAAATCGTGGAATAATTTGGCAAGTTTCTTTAAATATTTTAGGAGCGTGTTGAATGGCCATTCCATTTATTTCCTCTGTTTGAATGGTTTCATCAATCTTGCCCAGCTCAAAATCGCGTATGGATTTAACCAGTAATTGAGCTCCGGCAATCATCATTCGGTCGTGCACACTACCTGCATTTTCATTCGGACTTATGCTAAGTTTTTCTTGGGCCCATAAATTGCCGGTATCTATTTCGTGCCTTAATCTAAAAACAGTATAACCTGTTTCTGTTTCTCCATTCAAAATGGCCCAATTTATCGGTGCAGCGCCGCGATATTGGGGCAAAAGGGAACCATGTAAATTGATGGTGCCATACTTAGGCATGTTCCATACAACTTCAGGCAACATTCTAAAAGCAACTACCACTCCTAAATCAATCTGTAAATCCTGAAGTTGTTTCAGAAAGGAGGGGTCCTTTAATTTTTCCGGTTGAAATAAAGGGAGATTTTTTTCCAGTGCATATTCTTTTACAGGCGAAAATCGAATTTTCTGACCTCTTCCAGCAGGTTTATCGGGCATGGTAACTACTCCAACCAAATTATAGCCGGCCTCATAAATGGCCTTCAAAGATTCCACCGCAAAATCCGGTGTACCCATAAACAAAATTCGCAAGGTACTCATTTCAAAAAAAATCCCTCTCCTGTTGTTGAGGAGAGGGATGGTAAAAAAATCTAATTATTATCTGTTTTTGCCGGCTGTCATTCCCGGATCAACTTTAAATGCAAGGGTTTGAGCAGGAATGCTTACGATAGCAGCTTCCCGGAATGCATCTTTAAAAACCAAAGCCATGTTATCGAATTGCATATCAATTCCGCTGGCTCCTTTATCTATTTCATAATAAAGGTTGAATTTATCGTTTTCTCCATCTAAAAGGATAACTGTTTTATCTCGGCGATTGGTTCTTGCCCATTCTTGCCCTTTGCTGGTTTTGCAAACGATTTTATTGGCCTCAATGATTCCAATGTGTTTATCATCACCCTTGTATTCGGCATTAAAACGAACAATGGTTAAATCTGTTTTTTTGTCTAAGGCCTTTAAGCTAACTTTAAAAGGTCCGGCATCTACTTCGTTTGTATTGGCAGGAAGGTTAAAGTCGTTGGCTTCAAATTCGGTGCCTTTGGCCGAAAATTTAGATAATCCTTTTAGGATCAGCTTAAACTCATCTTGGTGCATGTTGACTCCATCAAAGGTCAATACAATGCTGGCTTTTTCTTTTGGTTCAATGATTTCATTTCCTTTATGAGTTGAAAAATCCAAGGCTTTTTTGGGTTTATAACTTCCGGAGGCATTGGTTAATTCAACATCTCCGTACTTAAACATTAAATAATCGTTTGATTTGTTGGTTATTTTCAACTTCATTTTGCAAAACTCCAATTTGGAGACCACATCGATAATTTCAATGCTGTAATCGTTGTTATCAACGGTTTGGGTAAAATAGAAATTGGTGTGTTTGGGGTCTACCTTTTGAGCAACTGATAAACCTGTGAAAAATAAGCCTAAGCAAAGGGAAAGGATAGTTTTTTTCATTGTGAATTAAATTGATATGAGAGTTTTTTTGTTTACAAATTCCGTTCCAAAACTAATGGAATAAATTTCATTTATTTGGAATCATCCAAAGGTGAAGTGTTGGTGACTGTTGTTTTTTTGGGAAAGGATTTATTTACCAAGTAATTTCATAATAAACCGCTTGTAAGGTCTCATTTTTTCGTAATCATCTAAAATTGATTTAAACTCCCGGTGAGATCGTTGAGGCCGTTTAATGTATGAATAAAACTCATCTTCCGTCATTTCCAACTTTTTACAAAAGAAAATGATATCGTCATGAAGCATGGTTTTATCAGGATATGGGTCTTCCATATTTAACAGGTCAATAGCCTCTTGTCGTGTTAATTCACCATTGCAAATGAGCATTGATAAATGAGATTTACGTTTGTCAATGCCAAATTTTTCTAGTAAAATATAACCTTGATAAAGCCTGGTAAAAATATTTTCGTAATGTTTGCCTCCATAGTCTTGCCACCCAAAAAAATCAATATTTACTTTTTTGGCCTCAGTTTTCGAATAGCTGGGTGTATTTAAGAAATATATGGATTTAAAATTATATAACTTGCTTTCAATAAAGGACTCATAGCTACTAAAAATTGGTAAATGGGCTATGCTTCCTTTGCCATATTTTTTGAAAATGTCTAATATGTTTCTTTTGTCGTATTTAACATGTGTAAAGTTTGGAGGCATAATGCCTTCGGTTAAGGCATTGTACCCATTTAAAGAGGTATTAATTTTGTATTTTCTGGCAATTCTATTTGTAGCGGCAACAAAAATATTGTCAAAAGGTAAGTCTATGTCCAAAACATCGGCATCGATAAATGCTTTTTGCAAACTTCTAATTTCGCTCCAAGGCAATACGGTGCATTCATAATCGAAACCAGATTTATCAACTATTCTGGCAATATTTACTACTGCTTTTTCCGAATTCCATCCTCCATCCACGTGGAAAAGTAAAGGCCTTAAACCGTATTTAATTGCTAAATATACCATGTAGGTGCTGTCGGTTCCTCCGCTAATACCTATTAAACAGTCGTATGGCTTATTTTTACCTGACTTTCTTATTATTTCAGATTTCTTTTCCCAGTAATTACTATCTACATTATTCCGAATGTTTTCAATGCCTCTCATGTTTACATGGCATATATCACAAATTCCATCAGAATCTAAAACAATTCCGGGATAATCACTTTCATCTAAAATACATTGCCTGCAGGCTTTCATTGAATTCTAATACTAAGCTTATTTAATTAAAAAAGACTCTTCTCCTGTCCAATCCGAAATTTGTGTATGGTCCGGATAATTAATTAATACTCCATTTAACCGTCCTTTAAATACGAAGGATGATCCAACTGCAACTGCAGATGCTCCAGCATTAAACATGGCTAAGCTATGACTAGGTTTGCCTATTCCTCCAGAATAAATTAAAGGTACCTTTAATTCGCCGGCAATATTATTTACCCAATCTTCATTCCCTCCTTTCATTTTACCATCTCTGTTGGTATCAATTACCAGAATTTCACCCACTCCTTCATCTTGTAATTTTTTTATGCAATCTTCAGGTGACCAGGTTGAAATTTGCTGACCGCTTTGAAAGCTAACCTTTGTCTTTCCATTTTGCTCTTTCAATTCAATACATCCAATAATTGTTGAAGTCCCAAACTCCTTAACCATTTCACTCATAAAAGTAGGTTTTGAATGGTATGCTGAACAAATACATAATTTTTCAATGCCTAAGGTAAGGATTTTAGTTGCGGTCTGGATATCGGAAATTCCACCTGCATAAGTCACTGGCATAAAACATTCAGAAGCAATCTGTCCAATTAATTTTAAATCAAGTTCATTCCTGTTTTTCGAAGGGGTAGTGTCTGAAATTATTAACTCCATTGCTTGCAGTTCATTAAAGATTTTAACTGCAACAAATGGGTCTCCAATATACCTCATCTCCCCAAACTGGGTTGATTTGTAAAGTTCTTTATTAAATACCTGAAGGAAAGGGATTAATCGTCTCAAGGCTAATAATTTACAAAATTGCGTAAAAGTTGAAAACCAAAAGAAAGGCTTTTTTCAGGATGAAATTGTACGCCCATTACTCTGCCTTTTCCAACAGCAGATGGAAATTTATAACCATATTCCGAAGTCGCCAAACAAAATTCACTTTCTAAAATCCCCCTTGGAGCATGATAGGCATGAACAAAATAGAAAAATGCCTTATCCAAATTGCTGAACAACAAATTCGATTGGGTTGAATTTGTTGTTGTCCACCCAACATGAGGTATGGGAAGCTGAATGGATTCCTTAAAGCGTTCAACGTGGCCTGGAATAAAACCAAGACCGGGTTTGTCTCCTTCCTCACTACCTTCAAATAACATCTGCATGCCCAGACAAATGCCTAATAAACTTGTATCGTCCCTGTTTGAAAAATGGTGAATCGAATCAATAAATCCCATTTTTTCTAATGCCTGTATTCCTTTATCAAATCTTCCAACACCAGGCAATATCAATTTGTTTAACTTTTCTAATTGGTCAGGCCTTTGAATAATTATAGCATCATTACCTATCTTCCTTAACATGTTGGCAACAGAACCTACATTGCCAATTCCAACATCAACTATTCCAACAGGAAGTGGGTAAGGTGTCATATCTGTTTAATCAAGTTAATTCAAATTAAGACTATTAAGCCTTTCTGCAAAACTAAAGTAATTCTTTTCTGAAGAATATTTTTCTTTCCAGGTGCCGTATGCCTGATTTCTCATTTGAACACATTGCTCATGGCCTAAATTATAATGATTTTGAATTAACTTCCACAAGGATTCATTACTTATTCCAACAGGAACCAAGTACCCATTTGATGAATTAACAATTTCCCCACTACCTCCAACATCGGTAGCTATGCATGGTATTTGGGCGCTCATGGCTTCCATAATTGAAACGGGTAATCCTTCAGTTTCACTTACGTTTACAAATAAATCCACGTAATTATTTTCTAAAAAATTCAAAATGTGTTCATGACTTACATTGCCCCAAAATTCGGTTTGTATATTTAATTTGTTTTCATTCAGACGTTTATTTAATTGAATTAAATTATCAATTTCAGGTCCTCCACCCAAATGAATCCATTTGATTTTTTCATTTTGAGAAAAATTTAAAGCTTCAATGATTTTTCCTAACCTTTTTAGAGGAACTGCATAAGCTATACTCAATAAAATGAAGGGTTGGTCACCTTGTTTGGTTGGTATTTTATTTAATCTGGAAGAACCAAGCCTATGAATTTCTGTCTTATCTTTCCCAAGCTGTCCGTATTTTTGTTCTAAATATTTCTTCCCATTTTCAGAAATGCATACGAGTATGTCTAGATTCTTTAGTAACCAAGGTCTAAAAGGTAAATAATTTTCAGGATTTCGTTCGGAATAGATATCCCAACCATGAGCTCTGCTTATACCAGTTGAAAATTTCTTTTGCTTTAATAAACTCACTGCCAAGGCTCTTTCATCGCACCAGTAGGAATAAAATGTTAAATGTTCTCCTTGATGGAATTTTGAACTATGTTTTAGAATTTCCTGACGTATTCTTTTTGCTCTTTGAAAATAAGAAAGTAATAATTTGACCTTATAAAAACTCAATTCCCTATTTCGAATTAAGTTTAAAATCTCCGTATTTACAGAAGAATGAAATATACCCAAAAATCCAGATAGTTTATTTGCTAAACTATTTGGAAACGAGATATGTATATGTTTCCTTGCCTCCATGGAAGAGCTTAAACCTGGTAAGGTTGTAACAAAAATAATTTCTTGAAATACTTTTTTTAGTTGAGGTAATTCATCTACTAAATAGGGCTCCTTTCCTCCAATGGGAAAATCATCCGTTATCAGATAAAGTACCTTACTTGCCTGCATAATTGTTATTTGATTTTACAAAATTACGATCAATCCATTTCAAAAAAAAAGGCCACATGAATAATGTGGCCTTTCAATTAAAAAGTACAATTTTATTTCTTCTCCAATGGAGCACCTGAATTATTGTTCACAGGCATAGTCTCTTCCGTTGGAACTGCTTCTACATTACCTGCAATACGAACAGTTTTGGTAGCAGTTTTTGCATTGGATGTTACAGTAACAGTTTTGTTAATTGGTCCAACACGTTTAGTATCGTAATTTACCTTTAAAACTCCGGTTTCACCTGGTTTAATTGGGTCTTTTGGCCATTGTGGAACGGTACAACCACAGCTTCCGCGGGCATTAGAAATAATTAAAGGCTCTTTCCCGGTGTTTTTGAATCTAAATTCACATCCTCCGTCAGCACCCTGTTTAATGTTACCATAATCGTGAACTTCCTTTTCGAAAGTGATTTCTGGTGCATTAGGATTGTCATTAGCGGCAGGAGCTGCATCTTGAGCTTTAGCCGAAATTAATCCGGCTGAGAATACAAAGGCTAGTAAAACTTTTCTCATGTTTAATTATGTTCTGGCAACAAATGTAAGTTAGTTTTTTAGAAAGATGATTACGGTTTCTAAAATTTTTGTTAATCCTATTTCAAAAAAGGCTCTTAGTTCTTAATAAACCGCAAAAATTGGACGATTTTGTCATTTTCTATTACCTTAATTCCATAAATACCCGGAATAAGTCCATGTGTTTTTATGACCGTATTACTTTCTGATTTTAGAAAATTCAATGGAAGCACTTGCCCATGGATATTAATTAATTCAAAGCTTAACTCCCGACCGTTTTTAATCCCGCTAATAGTTAAGTTTGTTTCGCAAGGATTAGGATAAACTTCCAATGGATTGCCTTCCCTTAATTCATCCAACCCCACCGAACAGGAAGCTGTACATGGATTAATTAAAAGGTTTGAAGTTCCTGACTCATAATCCAAATCTCCTGTTGGTGAACTGGAATCCCAAAAACTTAGGAGTTGAAGATCGCCTGCATTGTAGGAATCTCCTCCAACACGTATACATCCAGCAGGTAAATCAACATGAGCAAACATTACACCTCCATTGTAAAAGTTTCTTTCAACTTGTATTAAACAGTTGTTCATTACGGTAGCATTGGTGGCATTGTAAAAATCCCGATTCACTATCAACTGTCCAAGATTTCTAAACTCAGCGCCTGTTACATTGTAAAAATCTGAATCACATCTAAAAACACCCTCATTGTCAACTCTTGTTATAGAATCGCCAAAAAAGGAACAATGAAGTGTGCCTTCACTAAGGTTATGGATATATCCACTATCCAATGCTGCCATTCGCTCATTATTAAAGCTACCCGAATTGATAAAGGTGGAATGCAAACCTGCTACCAATAAACTATCACAGGTATTGCCTATGGAATGATTGATTAGTTGCCCCCCTCCGGTTATATAAACAAAGTTATTGGTAATAAGCCCGTCATTACAAACTTCACCTCCGTCAATCAATAAATTGCCAACTAGTTGTCCGGTGGAAGTAATGCATAGTGTTTGTCCGGTACTTACTACCCAAGGACTTGTATTAATTGATGATATCGTAATAGTACAATTGCATTGGCTAAACCCTTTTACAACCAAAACAAGTAAGGTGATGATACTTCCTAATTTTTTCATGCTGCAAAAAAAGGAAAATATAACTGAACTCCTTTCATTACTAACCAATATCAGTGGTGTTTAGAATGTATTTTTGATAAACTGAACTGTTAATATTTATTTGTTTATTGGTCGAAAGATTTGTACCTTTTTTTATCTACCAATCGTTTCGTGGTTCAGATTTCGTAAACGCATAGCTATGTATAAGATACTGAATGTTTTGGCAATTCTTATGGTTTTTTCCCTTCCAATTCGTTCCCAACAATGGAACTCAATACCCGGACCCAATGCCATTGCCCCCAATAAACTAGCCTTTTTCTCAGCCAATGACTCCATATTGATTGCAACGAATTGGGGTGTTTTAAAAGGTGATCCCAATGGAGCAAATTGGTATAAACCTGCTTCGTTTCCTATGCCTTCCCAAGAAGTTAATGACCTTATAGTCGACCAAAACGGTATGCTTGGGGTTGGTTATGACAATAACTTGTATAGCTCATCAGATGGAGTGGCTTGGTCTTCCATATTTACATTTCCTATTTCACCCTATTCGAATCCATTACTTGCCAGAGAAGGTTCCTTTTCTGCCTTGTCCTTTACTATTAGCCCTCAAACTCCTCTACTTTACACTTCATCCTCTCTCGCAGGTTCTTACACCCTTGAATCGGATTTTAATCCTACAGGAAATATTTCCACTCTCCAAATTCAAAATGGTAAAATTATGGTCGGAATGGATGGAGGATTCGGACTTTGGATAAAAGATCATGCCGGAAATTGGAGCAATTTTACGGTTGGACTTATCAATTTTACGAATGAAACTATTCTATCCATGTGGAAGGATACACCCAACGGTAAACTATATATTGGTACTTCCCACGACCTTTACATGGCAGATACCTTAACTTATGCCTTTTCATCAGTTGGAATAAATAATGGAAATCCTTCTATGAAATTTAATGACCTCTGTATTAGAAATGGAATTGTATTCGCCGGAACTAACCAAGGATTGAAAAAATTTGATCCTTCTACTTTAATATGGTCCAATGTAGACATCGGATTGTCATTGGCAAATTATGAAATTCGCGACTTGTTTGGGAAAGGAAGTCAACTTCTGATAGCTATCGATAAATATGGAGTAGCTAACTTTGATATGGATTTGGTTAGTTCTTCATCATTTTTCCCAATTCAGGCAAATGCCGTTTCTTGCCTGGGTGAAGCCGGAACCATTCCTTATGTAGGATCATTCCCCGGTGGTACTTCCCTTGACTTGAATTTAACCAATACTTGGGAAATAGCCTCCATTCCTGAATACCGAAACAAAACCAATTCAGTTATAACAGCTAATGGTTACATTTTTACAGCTACAAATGCAGGTGTTTTTAGGTACTCAAGCTCTAATTCATGGGAAAATGCAAGTGGCAATTTGGACCTTTCTTCCAATTTACCATCTGGTGTAGATATTAAAGACCTTGTATTTTGGAATGGAAAGCTATTAGCAGCCACCAATGGAAATGGAGTGTATAAATCAGCTGACAATGGAAACAATTGGGGCTCCTTCCCTCAAACTCCGGTTTCTTCAACCGATAATTGCCTAGATTTCTGCCTAAAAGGTTCTGATACCTTAATACTTGCTACTGCAACCCAGTTGTATTTTCAAACAAGTTCTAATACCATGATGTGGACTGCAATTCCTCAATTTTCTGCCAACCTAGGTGCCGACAAAGTCATGGTTGTTGCAGATACATTGTGGATTATTCGAAGCGGAATAGCCTATTATTCTCCCGATTTCGGTCAAAACTGGCAGATTGCTGTGCCTCAACATCCAAACAATTGGTATGATTTTGCTTCAATTGTGGAGTCCAATAGAAATGTTGTTATACTTACCGGTGCGGTTGGTATTATCGCAACTGCTAACGGCGGAGAAACATGGACCGATATCACAGCTAACATACCATCAAGTGTTGAAGTAACAGCTTTAGGAAAGATTGGCAGCTCTTTGTATGCAGGAACAAAATGGAATGGATTGTATAAAATGAGTCTGTCTCCAGAAATACCCATTCTTTCCATCGATCAGGTTGCCATTGAGGCAGAATGCCCCGGAACAGGATTAGGTTCTATTAAAATTGCTGTTGTTTCCGGTGGAGTGCCTCCCTATTCTTACTCATTAAATAATGGACAAGTGCAACAATCTAATGTTTTTACCGGATTGGCAGGAGGTTCAAATTATACCGTTAAAGTGATAGATGGGGCAGGAAATTTTATTGAAGCAACCTATTTCGTTGAAACTGGAACAGGTTTTACCATTAACACTACTGATTATACCTCCGATGTCTGCGATGGCAATCTCATTACCTTAGCAGAGGTAAGTGGTTCCCCGGCCCAAACCTATACCTTTCTATGGGAAGATCCCAATGGGGGAAATTCATCCTTTGTCCCAGGTAATGACTTAGTAGCTGGTCCTCAATTAACAGCCGATTTCGATTTTTATACCGTAACTCTTACCGATCCTTTTGGTTGCTCGAATACTGCAACGGTAAACATTAATCGCCATCAAGGACAGGAAGTTAAAGGTACTATTACCATTGGGGGAGCTGATATTGATTTCGCAGCCTTGGGTATCGATACCGTGGAAGTTAGAATCGTTAAGGTTCAAAGCGGAAACGATGGTTACTATTCCACCGTTGATTCTTTTTTGATTGTTGCCGGACAAAGCAATGCTCCTTACAAATATAAATTTGACCATATCCCCACCGGAAACTATAAAATCTTTGCCCGTATTTCCGACTCCAATGCTCCTTCTTCGGTGTTACCTACCTATTTGGGACAAACCATTTACTGGGGGCCAGCCACTCTGCTTAGCTTTCCTACCAGCAATTGTAACCTCGAAAATCAAGATATCGACCTCATAAACTCCATCGGTCAAACAGGTATAGGTAGTATCAGTGGATACATTCAATTTGGTGCATTTAAAACTGAAAATATTGAAAGTGGAGACCCTATTCCATTAATTGATGTCGTGGTTGAAAAGGACTCTATCTTTTTTTATACCCAGGCACGCCCTATTGACCTTACTACTTATTATTACCAATTCACTAATTTACCGCTCCAGTGCTATGATTTTATCTATGTAAATCTGCCAGGGGTTATTCAGTTAAACGAGTATTCACCATGCCTAACAGAGGCTAATCCTAACGTAATTTACCGCGATTTTTGTGCCGATACAACAGGCGGCACCACTGACAATACCCGATTAGATACTTGCTCGGTAATTCCGGTGAATATTCCGGATTTTCTACAATCTGAAAGTGGAGTTTTCCCTAACCCGGGAACCGGTGATTTCTTTATCCAAACCAACCGTGAGCCTCTACAAATTCAGGTTTTTGACCTGCTCGGTCAAAAAGTAGCCTTTACTTGGAGCCCGGTAGAGCATAAGCTAAGCCTGAATCCGGTTATAGGTATCTATCAAGTATCATTGGAGTTTCCTGATCACCACGAAAATTACCGCGTCCTGCTTCGACCTTAGATTTGTTAAACGGCTGTTCGTAAAAAATCCTAAAATTTTTTATCCGGGCTGCAAGCATAATTAGCTTTGCAGCCCTTTTAATTTCATGGAAAATCTTTTCTCTGTTCCTGCCTTAATTTCCCTAATTACACTTACCTTACTTGAAATAATCCTGGGTGTCGATAATATTATCTTTATTGCCATCATTGCAGGAAAATTGCCTCATAAAAAGGAACAAAGACGTGCCAGAACCATTGGTTTAACACTAGCCTTAATTATCCGTGTGCTAATGCTTTCAGGAATTTCCTGGCTTGCCGGAAGTACCCAACCAATTTTCCATTTTAACCTGGGTCCATATGAATTGAGTCCTAGTGTTAGAGATTTAATTTTACTGGTCGGTGGGGTTTTCTTGTTATATAAAACCGGTATCGAAATTTATGAGAAAATTTCCGGACATGAAGGCGATCATAAGGATTTAAAAGCACTGTCGGTTAATGCTGCCATTTTGCAAATCGTTTTAATCGATATTGTTTTTTCCTTCGATAGTATCTTAACTGCTGTAGGTTTATCACGCGATCTTCCTATTATGATTGCTGCCGTTGTAATCTCCATGATAATTATGCTGGTATTTTCAGAAAAGGTTTCCGACTTTATCAACCAACATCCCACCGTTAAAATTTTGGCCTTGGCTTTTTTAATACTTATTGGTGGTTTATTGGTGCTCGAATCCATTCACATCGAAGTGGAAAAGGGCTATGTTTATTTTGCCTTGGCCTTTTCACTCATTGTGGAATACCTCAATATTAAACGCAGATCCATCGCAGCCAAAGCCGGTCATTCCCATAAATCAAACGAATAATCTTTTATATTTCTACCATGAATCTTCATACTCATTGCCTCATCATCGGAAGCGGTCCTTCAGGTTATACCGCTGCTATATATGCTTCCAGAGCCGATTTGAAACCAATTATGCTTACCGGTTTGCAGCCTGGTGGTCAATTAACCATTACTACCGAAGTGGATAATTTCCCAGGTTATCCCGATGGTGTTCAAGGCCCCGAAATGATGGAAGATCTTCGCAAACAAGCCTTGCGTTTCGGAACCGATATTCGCTATGAAATGGCTACCAAAGTGGATTTCTCAAAAAGACCTTTCTCCGTTACCGTTGACGATAAGTATGAAATTACAGCCGATTCTGTAATTGTATCAACAGGCGCCTCAGCCAAATGGTTGGGCCTTCCTTCCGAACAAACGTTTAATGGCTTTGGTGTCTCTGCTTGTGCTGTTTGTGATGGTTTTTTCTACCGTGGACAAGATGTAGCTATCGTTGGTGGTGGTGATACCGCGGCCGAAGAAGCTACTTACCTCGCAAAACTTTGCCGTAAAGTGTATATGCTTGTTAGAAAAGATGAATTAAGAGCTTCTAAAGCCATGCAAACCAGGGTGTTCAATACCAAAAATATTGAAGTTCTTTTTAACCATGAAACCCTTGAAATCGTAGGCGAACAAACCGTTAATGGGGTAATGGTGAAAAATGTGCTTGAAAACAAAACCTATAAACTGGATGTAGGTGGTTTCTTCGTAGCAATTGGACATAAACCCAATACCGATATTTTCAAGGACTGGCTAACTATGGATGAAACCGGTTACATTAAAACAGTTCCTGGAAGTACCTTTACCAACATCCCAGGCGTTTTTGCAGCAGGTGATGCCCAAGATAAGATCTATCGCCAGGCCGTTACGGCAGCAGGTTCAGGTTGCATGGCCGCCCTCGATGCCGAACGTTGGTTAGCCTCTGAAGGTATTCACTAACCAGTACTTGTTTTCCACCTTTCTTAATTTTTGGTGGAGTTCATTCAGGATGATTAGTTTGCGGGCCCCCTTCCGCCTACATTCATATCTGCTTTTTTAATCTTTATTAATGCGGCGTTCGGGTCACGCTATCGGCTGTAGTCCTCGGCCCACTTGGCTAGCGCCGCGCAGGCCTGTGGGCTACTTGCCTCTATCGTTGCCCGAGGTGCAACTCCAATCTGTAGTTTTTTATTCCGAGTTTAACCCAAATTCAGACAGGAGTTTCAGGTTAATTTTGGGGTGAAGAAGTAGTGAACTATTTTGAACCCAAAAGTGTTCTAAAATCCTTGTATTTGAAGTAGTTGGAAGCCGTAATAGAATTCTATTGCAGCTTTTGGGTTTAATAAATTATTGGGAAGTAAAAAAACTTTTGCATAATGGCCCTCTTATTAACACTTGGATACTGCCATATCCTATTGTAAATTTTAAGCTAAATAGTGTCCGGTATACGATTGTTTACATTTTACCAAGTCTTCCGGGCTACCCTCAAATACAATATGACCGCCCTTTTCACCGCCCTCCGGCCCTAAGTCAATAACCCAATCAGCACATTTTACCATTTCCATATTATGCTCTATGATGCATAAAGAATGTCCTTTGTCCAATAAGGCTTCCATCGATTTTAAAAGCTTTTTAATATCATGGAAATGGAGTCCGGTAGTCGGTTCATCAAAAATGAAAAAGGTAGGATTGCTTCCACTTCCTTTTTGTAAAAACGAGGCTAATTTTATTCGTTGAGCTTCTCCACCACTTAAGGTTGAACTGCTTTGTCCAAGTTGAACATAACCCAATCCAACATCGGCCAATGGTTTTAGTTTTTCGGTAATTTTCTTTTCATCCTTGAAAAATTCCATGGCTTCATCCACGGTAAGGTTTAATACATCAGCAATGCTTTTTTCATTATAACATACTTCCAGCACTTCATTCTTAAATCGTTTTCCTCCACATGTTTCACAGGGAAGGTGTATGTCGGCCATAAATTGCATTTCAATTACAACTTCTCCTTCCCCTTCGCACATTTCACATCGTCCGCCTTCCACATTGAAACTAAAATGAGAAGGTTTATACCCCCTAAGAACACTTAACTTTTGTGCGGCATACAATGCACGAATATCGTCGTATGCTTTTACAAAAGTTACCGGATTGCTTCTACTAGATCGACCAATTGGATTTTGGTCTACAAACTCTACTTGTGAAATACGCTTTATATCTCCTCCAATTCTTCCGGGAACACTTTCTCCAAATGAATGGAGCACATTTTGAAGTTCAGCATAAAGAACTTTTTTCACCAAGGTGCTTTTGCCCGATCCACTTACTCCTGTTACCATGGTCATTACCTGCAATGGGAACTTCACACTTACATTTTTTAGGTTATTGTCATTAGCATTGCTGACCTGAATATAATCCTTCCATTTCCGCCTTTTAGAAGGCAAGGCAATGGATTCTTTTCCATTTAAATACTTGGCTGTGAGGCTTCGGTTTTCCTTCTTTATTTCAGATAAATTTCCTTGAAAAACCAACTCTCCACCAAAGCTCCCGGCCTCCGGACCAATATCAATAAGTTCATCCGAAGCTTGCATAATATCTTCGTCATGTTCAACCACTATAACGGTATTTCCTAAATTTCGTAAGGATTCTAATACCTTAATTAATCTGGCGGTATCTCTGGGATGCAAGCCTATACTTGGTTCATCTAAAATATACATACTTCCTACCAAACTGCTACCAAGTACAGTGGCCAGATTAATTCTTTGACTTTCTCCTCCGCTTAAGGAGTTGGAAAGTCGGTTCAAATTCAAATAACCTAAACCAACATCCTCCAAGTAGCTGATTC